>CAIUHB010000001.1 GCA_903898855.1 uncultured Actinomycetes bacterium
AGTTAACGTCTGTCGGGATCCAGCTTGTGTCGTTACCCGCGTTAGCAGGAACGGTCAGCCCAGTTAAACACGTGACAACAAGCAGGGCAATCCCACCAAGTTTTTTCATATTCACTTCTTTTTATATCCAGATGGGCAGGTTGCCGTTGTAACTTGCTTTGATACTTTGCCTTTTACGCACGTGATCGTCTTCTTCGCTTGCTTTGGAACGACATTGGCTGAAAAGTTCGGAACTGAACCATCCTGGGTCAACTTCACCGAAACCGTCGGCGAGGAGAACTCGAAATTCTTGGCGCTGAGATGCAACCAGCCGTTAGCCTCACCAACGACGGTAGTAGCCACTTGTTGTGCACCATCTGCACTCGTCACGGAAATTGTCGCGCTCACCGGAGCGCTCGAGAAACCGTAGAGGCATCGCGCAACATCCGATCGAATCTGCAAATCATAAGAACCCTTAAAGACATCGCCCTTCGAGTCATAGTGCGGGGCACCAACTTTGTAATTCAAGGAGCCGCTCGCCTTATCAAAGGCTGGCGCGCCACCCGAATACATCATTGAGTTCGTGGAAACGACGCCTACGAGCTTTGATTTATCCGCGAGACATGAACCGGTATTTCCATCGAGCTGAAGAGTTCTAAAACTCCACTCCGACTGCGTTGCGCTAGCAGTGTTCTTGAAGTAATCCGCCCATAAGGCAAACTCATCAAAAACCGTGGGATCGGAGGGTTGTGGGCTTGAGATTTCGTTTTGAATACCATTCACACTTTTGCGTCCAAAAGTTCCACCGGCCGGATGAGCCGTGTAGAAAGACTTCATTGCCGGTGACATAGCCGACTGCCTAATGTAAGTACCAACGACCGGAACCTTTGCGGGTGTCGCATCGAGGCTGAGATTAGATACACCGTTGTTGGTTGTCAGCGAGACGTTAGGGTCAAGGAAGCGGCCGTGGAACCAACCGGTGGGTGAATTACCAAGTACAACGCTGACCTTAAAACGATACCCAGTCGGGAATGCTTGGCGAAGCGCGCACTTGCCCTGGTCATATGAAGCGCACGCGGCCGACAAGGTCACGTCGTTTCCAGAATTCTCCGCGCCAAAGCGGCACTGGTCCTTTATGTTGTCTTGTGTGCACGCATCATTCGGATGCAAAGAATCCGTCATGTGTGGCGGATGGTATGGGCCACTGATGGTCGTAATGGGAAACAATGACGCTTCAATCGCGTCTGCACTAAATCGTCCGCCGTTGTTGGCACCACCAGTTAGTGCAAGACGCAATAGGTAGTTATCTTCTCCGCCACCATTCGTAACCCCCGGAATATTCCAGACCGACGGATTGGAACCGGTTGGCAGATTTACCGATGGATCACCTGGGTAATCATTGCTTCCCACTGTGGGGAAATACGCGCTTGATGTACCCGCTATCTCTTTGCCGTTGGAATCAACGGCGGATACGCCGGAAATACAGTTGAGAGTGACCGTGGAGCTACATACGGGCAAATAAGCGCGATACGAGATGCGAGCAGCAGATGTGCAGTGAGAATCTTTTCGATTGGTACACAACAAAACCTGGGTTGGGTCACCCGAGCCATTTTTATCACCAGCAATCCAAGACGGCTCATCGAGCGCGGCGGACGCGTCGGCAATCTTGAGACCAATCAACTCCGCAAATTCTTGATCGGGTGCGTTCATCGGTAAATTCCACTGTTCATCGGGGATGGCAGTAGTCGCGGCATGAGACGAAGTTCCGGTCACAGTTCCCGCAATAATTAATCCAACAACTAATAACGCTGGCTTAAATCTCATCATTCACCCTGTTCGTTGATGTACCGGTGGGAGCGCCACGATGGGGCCAACTCGCTACCCTCGGCGAGTTGGCCCCAGTGTGGAGCTGAATTACTTATGTATCGATTAGATCAGCTTCTTGTAACCCTTTGGACAAACTGGGGCTACTGCAGTTAGCTTCTTTGTGGTCTTGCCAAGTACGCAAGTCACGGTGATCTTTGCTTGTGGCAAAGAGGTAATCGACTTCTTCGATGGCTTGTAATGAGGCTTAATCGCGATCGACAAGCGTGGCTTGGAATATCCAAAGCCCGATACGTCAATCACGATGTTGCCAGCCTTCGCAGAGACGACGCTGATTGCTGCGGATGATCCGCCAGCTTCCGTTGCAACAGAAACGGTCAACGCGGTAGCAGCATCAGCTGGGTTGGTAAGACCCCAGAGAAGTGCAGCGTCCTTGAATGGAATAACCGCCTTGTAGAAGCCCTTGTTCTGGGTCTGGCCATCAGCCGCGAAGTGTGGCGATGCAGTGGTCCAGGTAAAGGTCTTTGTGTCGCCATTCCAGATTGGTGTGCTCAATGAACACGTTCCGTTAGAGCCGACATACAT
>CAIUHB010000002.1 GCA_903898855.1 uncultured Actinomycetes bacterium
ACAAAGACATGGGATTCCACCGAGCCAATCGATAACTGGAATTGGCCACAGACCTGCCAGGACCCATCAACTAACGCCCAGGTCCAATCGACTCGCGGACAATGTATTAAAGGCGCGATTCTTGTTGTTCAAAATAACGAGATGAAGTATTTGATGCAGTTCCCAACTGCGGCGCAAGCAGCACAACAGCTGACGATGTTGAACAATGGAACATTCGTCGATGCCTATCCATTGGCACAAAAGGGTCAGGCACCTTCATGGGGTTCTATTTATGATCCAAAGGCGCTGACTTTCTCACGTGTCGATCGTTTAGTGATTCCACAATGGGTCAATGACCAGGCAATCCAGCAAAACTGGATTATTGGCGGCCCTGCAAGCGCACCGGTTGATACATCGACCTCAACTGCCGCTACACCAGACACCAGCTCTGCAACTACGGGACCGGTTGCCGGCCGCACACTAGCTGGTCGTTGGACAACAGCGAACTGGAACAAGCTCGGTCTGAATTCATTGGGTTATGACGGCATTTTCGTTGACGCGAAGGCCGCGAACGAATTCGTTAACCACGTCTTTATGGATGTGAATCCAGTACTTGCCGATTCCTCGAACAAGACGTCGTTGGCTGCACAGCCAGGCAACAAGAACTACGCCACCAACCTCGATCCAGATGTCACAATTGCAGTTAAATTGCGCACCGGTGATATCAAGACAGGTGTGACGGTTGCTGTTGGTGTAGATACCACGGTACAACAGGGTCAAGATGGCAGCGGTTCATACATGGTCATCACCGGTAACCCAGTCTCTGTTGCGGTTGCAAAGCAAGCATCTGATTGCACCGGTGAAGCTGGTGTTGCGGTTGCGAACGTCCGTCAGTTCCAGACCCTGATTGTTGTCCAGAATGACACATCAGGATTTGGTGTCGACGGCACATCAGGCAATATGTATGTCGGCTCTAACGGAACGTGTTCATTGAGCACACCAATCTGGAATGGCGACACAAAGACCTTTACCTGGACCACTGCATCGCCACACTTCGCGGCTGATGGCCAGACCCAGAACAAGGGCTTCTATAAGGCTGTTATTCCATTCAAGGACGCTGCACTTCTCTGGGGTCTTACCAACCCAGCTGATGCTGCTACCGCGTTGACTGTTTCTGTTGCCACAGAAGCCGGTGGATCATCCGCCGCGATCAGCGTCGTCTCTGCGAAGGCCGGCAACATCGTGATTGACGTATCGGGCTTCGGATATTCCAAGCCACGTTTGTCGATTGCGATTAAGCCTCATTACAAGCCATCGAAGAAGTCGATTACCTCTTTGCCACAAGCAAAGATCACCGTGACTTGCGTACTTGGCAAGACCACAAAGAAGCTAACTGCTGTAGCCCCTGTATGTCCTAAGGGTTACAAGAAGCTGATCTAATCGATAGCTAGGCAATACGGGAACACAATGGGGCCCACTCGTCGAGGGTTACGAGTCGGCCCCATCGTGGCGTTAAAACAAGCGACTGGGGAGTAAGCAGGACTATGAAAAGATTTATTTCGGTTATAACAATTTTGTTTTCGGTTCTGACTTCCTCATCCGCATTTGCCGATGCCTTCGATCCGCTTGCGATACCGATGGGCAATAACGACATCATTCAATACGTCGTCGAAAATGGTTCGATTGAAACTACATCCATGATTCGTCTCATGCCGTTGGCGGTTTCGTCCTCGTCCGTGACGCGCAGTTGGTCATGGTGCACGGGTTTGAATGACCCTGTCTGCGATCCCACCAAGGCACCGCCCGGACTTTCGGCGGTTTCGGTCTTCGGGCCATGTACGGCGGCGGATCAAGAGAACTGCATTGATTCGCTCGAGATGGGCACCGACGCTTCCGCACTTACTCCCGCAACGCTTATAAAGAACACGACTGGCCTCACCTTCCCGCCTAATCCTGGATACAACTATCCGGGTAGTTCGACAATCTCGTTGTGGAATGAACCCGGATTAGTGAATGGTGGCGGTAAAACTACATATGCGGTCACTGCAACGGCTCATCTTTGGTTTGATCAAGGCAAATTCCACATGACTGATTTCTTTGCCGGTGTCGAGCCCTATGCTGAAAAAGCCGGGCCCTACAAAGCAATGACGATTAACACCAGTCCGTCCGCCACGGCTGCGAATCGATACAACTGGCAAAGTGGACCTGACACGTATGCCTGCGCATACATTCAGGACGGCGTTTGTGGTTTAACGCAAGATTTTGCACCGAACACCATCGTGAAGCTCAAGATCAGATTATCAAGCGAAGTTGGCGGTTGGTTCCAAGGCCGTATTCAAAGCCCAACTATGGACGTGAAGCCGCTTTCATCTACTTCAAACTTGATCACTATTCAGGCTCAGACCGCGACGGTTCCTCGCCTTTCGCTCGCTGCCACTAGGTCCAAATTCACCGATCAACAGAAGATTTGGTTGACTAACAATGGAGATTGGCCAGCGTTGACCAGCCAGGCATCCGGCCCACAAGCGGGAATGCCGGCGGATGCGTTCCCGTACATTGACTTCTATCGCAGCGCGCTTAAAGACACCGCTGTAGGGACGAATACTTTTTGGAACTTCGTCACGACTTCTTACGGAAATGGAAGCCGGTGTTTACAGGATAAGTCGAAGCTGCTCGGAATTGTTTCGACTAATGCAATGGCATACGACGGCACCGCCCCGTCATTCTCGGATGGGACGCTGAATTATCACGTCGCAGGCCTTCATTTCATGCCAGATGGCGTTACTCCTGTGCTGGGCACATACAGCCTCTTGATGCGAAGCGATGTTGCTCGCTGTTTGTATAAATTCAGTTCTGCGCCGATCAGCGCGACAATCTCCGTTGTCGGAGGAGGGGACCAGACGGTCGCCACAACGGTGTCGGGTGAATCCAACGGCTGGCTCTCACTCTTTGCTGCTGGATTCACTTTCAGTGACAAGACAATTCAAGTGAAATTCACACAGGCAGCGACTCCAAGTGTCCCGGTTGTTACAACCAACGGTTTAGCAAAGAAGCCTGCGCCAGCTAAAACAATCACGTGCGTTAAAGGCAAAACTACTAAGACAGTCACCACGGCTACCTGCCCATCTGGATATAAAAAGAAGTGAATATGAAAAAACTTGGTGGGATTGCCCTGCTTGTTGTCACGTGTTTAACTGGGCTGACCGTTCCTGCTAACGCGGGTAACGACACAAGCTGGATCCCGACAGACGTTAACT
>CAIUHB010000003.1 GCA_903898855.1 uncultured Actinomycetes bacterium
GAAGCATTGACCAGATTAGAAAGAACAAAGTCCACCAAGCGATAAGCCCCGCCGAATGGCACCGCTGGTTTTGCACGATCGGCAGTAAGTGGCATCAATCGTTTGCCCTCGCCGCCAGCAAGCACTATTCCGAGGAGGGGTTCTTGGCGAGCCATGCCTTAACGATACCCTTCTCTTATGCGCGTGGGAATAGTGACCAAGGAATGGCCACCTCACATATATGGCGGGGCTGGTGTGCACGCCTTCGAGCTCACTAAAGCGCTTCGCGCTTCCATCACCGTCGACGTTCACTGTTTTGGCGAAGCACGAGCAGATGCAGATGCTTACTCGTTACCAAAAAACTTCGCAGAGTTTAATCCTGCACTTCAAGCTTTAGCCACAGATATCGAGATCGCTCAAAAACTTGGAGAGGTCGATCTGATTCATTCGCATACTTGGTATGCAAATATGGCTGGACACTGGGCCGCATTGCTTCACGGAAAACCACACGTGATTACCGCTCACTCACTTGAGCCCGACCGGCCATGGAAAGCAGAGCAACTTGGCGGCGGTTATCGCCTCTCCTCGTGGGCCGAGCGCACTGCATATGAATCAGCAGATGCAATTATCGCAGTCAGCAATGGCATGAGAGCTGATGTCCTTCGAGCATATCCAGATCTTGATCCAAATAAAGTTCATACCATTCTCAATGGAGTTGATACCGAAAAATATCGCCCTACTCCAAATCCTGAACTTTTACAGAGATATGGAATCTCAGGCAAGTATGTTCTCTTTGTTGGACGCATAACTCGCCAAAAGGGTTTAAGTCACCTGCTTCGCGCATGGAAGCAAGTTGCTCCCGATATCAGTTTGGTCTTAGCTGCAGGCAGCCCTGATGAACCAGCGATTGGTGCGGAAGTTGCCAATCTCATTCACGACTTACAGGCCGATCGTGGAAATATTCATTGGTTTGAGAAGATGCTTCCGCAAGATGAGGTACGCGATCTGCTCTCCAGCGCTTCGCTCTTTGTATGTCCATCTATCTATGAGCCACTTGGCATCGTCAACTTAGAAGCAATGGCATGCCAGACCGCAGTCTTGGCCTCCCGCGTTGGTGGAATTCCTGAGGTTGTTCAAGATGGCCTCACCGGAGAACTCGTTGACTACACCGGTAACGCCCAAGATTTTGAAGCCACATTAGCCGAGAAAATCTCTGAATTAATCGGAGATGATGAACGCCGCCACCGTTACGCTACTGCAGGACGAGCACGAGTGATTCAAGATTTTTCTTGGAGCTCTATCGCCCAGCAAACAGAAAGCCTCTATCAATCCCTGATCAACTCACAGAAGTAGGACGCCATACATTTATGTCACGCAAAAACTGGAGCTTGTTTCTACTCACTGGGCTCTTGTGGGGTATTCCATACCTACTCATGAAGGTTGCCGTTAAGGACCTCTCCCCTGTAGTTATTGTCTTTAGTCGAGTATTAATTGGCTCATTGATTCTTATTCCTATGGCGATACATCGAAAGAGCCTGAAAGTCGGCATGGCCAACCTGCGTTACGTCATTCCATATGCCATTGGTGAAATGGTCGGCCCTTGGATTTTGATCACAACTGCCGAGAAGAAGCTCTCTTCTGGTTTAGCTGGACTTCTTGTTGCGACCGTTCCAATCTGGTCAACGTTGCAATCTTCCTTTCACGGGGATAAATCGGTCTGGCATAAGAAGCGGCTATTTGGCCTGATACTTGGCTTCATCGGCGTCGTACTCGTTGTTGGCATCGAGAGCTTCTCCGGAAAGCAGAGCCCGATTGCTATTGCAATGATCATCATCGCTGCGATGGGTTATTCGTGGGCAACAATTCTGGTCAATCGAAAAATTCCAACAGTTGATGGAATCGCCATAAATGGAATAGCGATGGCCTTTACCGCAATTATCTACGCCCCACTTGCGCTCACGCATCTGCCACATCACATGCCTTCCTTCACGGTTAGCACGTCGGTAATTCTCCTGGGACTATTCCCAACCGCTTTAGCCTTTATTCTCTTCTTTGAACTGATGCCAATTATTGGACCGACCAGAGCATCACTCGTTACTTATCTCAACACAGCCTTTGCCGTGCTCCTGGGCGTAATTCTCTTGGGAGAACCACTAACGCTAGGAATTATTACTGGCTTGCCGCTTGTACTTATTGGCTCTTATTTCGCCAGCCGAAAAACAAATTAGTTTTCGGTAAATCCAAGTTTTGCCAGCGCCTTTGGATCTCGCTGCCACTCTTTCGATACTTTGACATGAAGGCCGAGATAAATCTTGGCATCCAAGAACGTTTCGATTGCGGCGCGAGCACCCATACCAATATCTTTTAAACGAGATCCTTGTGGCCCGATAATGATTGATTTCTGACTATCGCGCTCCACATGCAGAGTCGCGTGAATATCGAAGAAATTCTTTCCTTCCCGCTTGCTCATCTCATCGATAGTAATAGTGACAGAGTGCGGAAGTTCCTCATACAGTTTTTCGATCGCAACCTCACGGATGAGCTCGGTAATGGTCATTTCTGTTGCTTGATCAGTCGTTATATCTTCTGGGTAAAGCGATGGTGAGAGCGGAAGGGCTTTACTTAAGAGTTCTAAGAGCAGATCGGTCTGTTCCTCTAGTTTGGCTGAGAGCGGAACAATCTCAGAAACTTTGATTCCAATCTTCTGCGCAAAATTATTCACGGCAGCAAGATGAGCCATCAACTCTTCCGGCTTTACTCGATCTATCTTGGTAACTGCGATAAAGACTTGGCGCTTAGAGGTTAGCTCGCGCGCGATAAATTCATCGCCCGCCCCAATCGCCTCATCCGCAGGAAGACAGAGCAAGGCCACATCAACCGACTCAAGATTTTCCGAAACCATAGCGTTGAGCCTGGTACCTAGGAGTGTCTTTGGTTTATGTAACCCCGGTGTATCAACAACAATCATCTGAAATGTGGGGCGAGAGATAATTCCCCGAATTGGATTTCGGGTCGTATTCGGATGGTGCGATGTGATTACGATTTTGCGCCCGACGAGTGCATTGACCAAAGTAGATTTGCCAGTATTAGGTCGGCCAACAATGGCGACAAAGCCGGCGCGATGCTCTTGGTTCATACGCCAATTCTCTCACTGCATGGCGAGCGGAGTTACCAATTCCATTACATCAGAAATCGAGGTTACTAGCTCTGCTTGGCGCTCATTAATGAGTTTGTGGCAACCTTCGCTCGCCGGCGAACTCACTAAACCCGGAATAGCCATTACCGGACGAAATATCTCTGCCGCATCTCTGGCGGTACGCAAAGAGCCGCTGCGGTATGCCGCTTCTACGACAATCGTCCCGCGCGATAGCGCAGCAATCAATCTATTGCGAGTCAAGAATCGATGCGGCACAGCACTCACATGCGGCATTACCTCTGAGATCAGCAATCCGCTTTCGGATATCTCCTCAAAGAGTCTGGCATTTCCGGCCGGATACTTTTGCGAAATCCCAGAGGCCATGACTGCCACGGTAATCCCCTCTCCGGCAAGGGCTCCCTTGTGAGCAGCGGTATCAATTCCATACGCGCCACCACTAATGACCGCCCAACTTCGGTCTGCGGCACCCGTTCCCAACTCAGATGCAATTCGAACTCCATATGGAGTCGGGTTTCTTGTCCCCACAATTGAGATCGCTGTATTCACCGCATAGAGATTCTCCGGAGCTCCTTTCGCGATTAGGGCAATCGGCGGAGCTGACAAATCGTTGAGTTGTTCGGGCCAATCTGGCCCTTCCGGAAATATCGCATATCCACCGGATTCGGCTATCTCCTGAGTTAATTTTTCATAGGGCTGCTGCCGCAACCTGGAAACGATCAGAGTTGAACTCTCTCGCTTGGATAAATAACCACCGCTCAATAATCGCTCTCGCACGTCACCGGGGCCTCGATCAGCAATTTCAACTGCCCAAAACTCCGAGCCTCCTTCAATTGCGGCA
>CAIUHB010000004.1 GCA_903898855.1 uncultured Actinomycetes bacterium
GCAGCAGTCTCTTGCGCGCGTTGTAATGGTGAGGCATGAATTGCGCCTACTGGAAGATTGGTGCTCCATGCAGCAACCGCTTTCGCCATCTCCTGACCGCGCGCAGAAAGTCGCCAACCAGGTTGGCGGCCGTAAAGGATTTTTTCAGGGTTCTCTACCTCGCCATGACGCAGAACGTGAACGGTAGAAGCCATAAGAGAAGCATATCTGCGCTTAGGAACTAGGGTTATCCCATGACGGGGGCCACAAAGAAGGTCGCTTTCTTCGATCTCGACAACACAATATTGCGAGGCTCCTCGCTCTATTTTCTTGGCCGCGGGATGTATCGAAGGGGCTACTTCAGCAAGCACGATATCGCCAACTTTATGTTGGCCAATATGCGCTTTCGCCTTCGCGGAGAAATTGGAGTGGAACTCGATAAGTTCCAAGGCGCCGCTCAGGCTTTTATCGCAGGTCACAAAGTTGATGAACTTCAAGATTTAGCTGCCGAGGTTTATAGCCGATATGTCTCACCATCACTCTGGCAAGGAACCATTGAAATTGCTAACGCTCATTTGGCAGATGGCGTTGAGGTATGGCTCGTAACGGCTACTCCTACCGAGTTTGCTTGTTATGTCGCTGAGAAACTTGGTTTCACCGGCGCCCTTGGAACACAAGCTGAAATTAAAGATGGCATTTACACCGGAAAGTTAATTGGTAAAGTTCTCCACGGTAAAGAGAAGGCGCTAGCAGTTCGAGTGCTCGCCGAGAAGAATGGATTTGATCTGCCAAACTCATTTGCTTACTCCGATAGCCACCATGACATTCCACTTCTAGAGGCGGTCGGAAATCCTCGCGCGATAAATCCAGATACTTTGCTTCAGCTTCGAGCTCATAAGAGCCATTGGCCAATTCATGATTTCCGTAGAGCAAGGCGGATCAAGGCCTTCTTCGCACCAATCGGAGCGCGCGGCCTTGAACTGGCTGCTGCAATTGCCCCCAGAAAGCGTGGTCGCAGCACCTAAGAAAACATCGGTAAAGTAGGCCAGTTATGTCGACGACCTCCTTTGCAGATGAGCTTCGATCTAGAGGCGATGCCCAGATCCAAAAGCTCTTTGAGTTGCGTCCAGATTTAGTTACTCCCCTGCCGTCAGATTTTTCAGCGCTGGCAGCTCGCGCCAACTCCACTCCGAGTTTGATTCGCGCCTTGGAGTCGCTCAATAAATGGCAGCTCGATCTCATTACGGCGATGTGCGTTCTAGATGAACCTTTTGCTAAATCTGAACTCTTAGCAGTGACTGACAAGAGTGCTGCAACTGAGTTGGACGCCTTGCTCTCGCGTGGACTTATTTATGAAGATGGCAAGAAGTATCGAGTCGTTGGGAATCTTCGTAATCTCATCGGTGATGAGCCAGCCGGCCTCGGACCAAAGCTGCCCCAAAACCTAAAGGTAAATTTTGAACTTCTAAAGAAAGCTCCAGAGGGAGCAACTGCAATTCTCGATCGCTTGCTGTGGGGTCCACCGCGCGGTGAAATTGGAAACCTCAGCAAACCTACGCCGGCAATTGCTTGGCTCCTTGAACATCACTTTCTTTTGGCTATGGATTCCAAGACCGTTGTATTGCCGCGCGAAGTCGCGCTTCAACTTCGAAATGGAAAAGTTATCAAGGAGCTTGTTTCTAGCGCTCCAGTTTTAACTGGCACTGCCCGTAAGCAGAAAGAGATTGATCGCGCTGCGATTGCAAATGTCTCGACTTTCTTGCGCTGGTGCGAAGAGCTGGCGCACAACTGGTCAGATGAACCACCAACCGCGCTTCGCTCCGGTGGACTGGGCGTGCGAGATCTCAAGCGAACTGCGGAACATTTAGGCGTCGATGAAAATTGTGCCGCCTTCGTCGCCGAACTTCTCTATGTAAACGGATTGATAGTTATCGATACTGATGACCAATTACTTCCCACCAACGCCTTTGATATCTGGCTAACTCGCGAACTGGAAGAGCGGTGGCATGGGCTTGTCTCGCTCTGGATCGAAACATCTCGAGTCAGCGGCCTAGTAGGAAAGGTGGAGAGCAAGAACGTTGCACCACTTGGCCCAGAGCTAGATCGCGCAGGAGTCTCTTCGCTTCGCCGCAGCGTTCTTAAGTTGCTGCAAGAAAATCCAGAGCTAGATCCCAATAAGGAAGCTTTCTCATCGGTGATTAAGTGGCTTGCTCCGCAAAGGTTCAATCAAGATTATGTGGAGTGGACTTTGCGCGAGGCTGAGTGGCTTGGCTTAACTGGTCAAGGCGCAATCTCCACCTTTGGCGCATCACTACTTTCCGGTGGCGAAGAATTGGGACTACAAGAAGCACTACCTAAACCCGTTGATCACATTTTGATTCAAGCCGATAACAGCGCCGTTGCACCTGGCCCGCTTACTTTAGAAATCGCAAATATGATTGGAACCATTGCCGATATCGAAAGTCGCGGTGGCGCAACTGTCTATCGCTTTAGTGAGGCATCGATTCGCCGTGGCCTGGATCATGGAAAAACTGGCGAAGCGATAAAAGAATTCTTGAAGAAGACATCAAAGACGCCAATTCCTCAGCCACTTGAATATCTCATCGCTGATGTAGCGAAACGTCATGGAAAATTACGTATCGGTACCTCAAATACATACCTGCGTTGCGAAGATGAGGGTTTGATTGCTCAAATTTTGCACGACACTTCACTAGATCATCTACGTATGCGCAAACTTGCACCGCAAGTACTGATCACTGATGTCGAAATTAATGAAGCGATGACTGCTATTCGCGAAGCGGGATATATGCCAGCTGGCGAGAACAGCACCGGTATTTTGATTTCAGCGCCGACGGTTCGTCGCGCAAAATCCCGACCAAAGCCACCTCGAATCTTGAGTGATTTTGGTACTCCAACCGAGACCGTACTTTCATCTGCAGTACGCGCACTTCGTGCTGGCGAACGTGCGACTTCGCATAAGCCACGCGATGTACCTCGCACGACCGCCAACCAAACGCTGGACTTGCTGCATCAATACATCGAAGAGCAAGCCACCTTGACCATCGGTTATGCCGATACCAACGGCGGCGTCTCCAATCGAGTCATTGAGCCGCTCTCCATCTCACTTGGCACGCTCTTGGCCAAAGACCATACGACCGGCGAAGTTCAAACCTTTAGAATTCCAAGAATTACCGGCGTAAGTACTGCGGAATAAGAGAGAATTAATAGATGAATTTTGAGTCAGATCTCAAAGCCCTCGTTGAGTGCCAATCTCCGAGCGAGGATTTGGCAGCCTGCCGGGAAGTTGTTTTACTCGCTGCAGATATTTCAGAGCGAGTTTTAGGAAGCAAGGCTGAAGTAATTGAAGAGGGCGGCCGTCCGGTTTTTTGGTGGGGCAGCAAGAACCCTTCGGTAATTCTCTTAGCTCACCTTGATACCGTCTGGCCAAAGGACTCGTTCACTCCACTCTGGAGCATCGACGGAGATATCGCGCGCGGACCAGGAATTTTCGATATGAAGGCCGGATTCCTTCAAGCAATGTACGCACTTGCCGAAATCTCCAATAAAGATTCAATCGCGCTTATTGCAACCACTGATGAAGAGGTCGGTAGTCAAAGCTCTCGCGCAATGATCGAACGAATTTCTAAGAGCGCAAAGGCAGTACTAGTGCTGGAAGCTTCGCTCAACGGCCAAGCTAAGACCGGTCGTAAAGGCACCGCGATGTATCGCATCTTGATTCATGGCCGAGCATCACATGCTGGACTTGAACCAGAGAAGGGCATCAATTCCACAACTGAGATTGCTCAAATAGTTGCGCAAGTTCTCGCACTTGAGAATTCACAATTGGGCACTACCGTCGTTCCCACAACTATGCACTCAGGCACGACCACAAATACCGTTCCAGCGCTAGCCGCTCTTGATATTGATGTTCGCTCCTTCTCCAAGAACGAACTTGAGCGAGTGGATGCATCAGTTCGAAAACTTCGTGCATCACACCCCGAAGCTCGCATTGAAATCGAAGGCAAGATTAATCGCCCACCACTTGAGAGCAACTCGACTATGGCGCTCTATGAAGTACTCGAGCGAGTTGCTAAGGATTTAGGCATGACACCTATCGGACATGCTGCAGTTGGCGGCGCCAGTGATGGCAACTTCGCTGCCGCTGCCGGCGCACCTACTCTGGATGGGCTTGGCGCTGTCGGAGATGGCGCACATGCACCCCATGAACACATCTTGTTATCTACTATTCCAAATCGGATCGCACTACTAACTGGCTTACTAAAGGAACTAACTCGTGAGTGATGGTCCATTAATTGTTCAAAGCGATAAGACCCTTCTGCTCGATGTAGATCACTTGCTTGCCGATGATTGTCGCCGCGCGATTGCATCTTTCGCCGAACTTGAGAAGTCACCAGAACATATTCATACCTATCGCTTAACTCCGCTAGGACTCTGGAACGCTCGCGCTGCCGGTCAAGATGCTGAGACAGTTATTGATGTATTACTGAAGTACTCTCGCTATGCCGTTCCACATGCTCTTTTGGTGGATATCGCAGACACCATGTCGCGTTATGGTCGCCTTCGCTTAGAAGCGCATCCAGTTCATGGACTTGTCCTTGTTTCCAATGACCCAGCAGTCCTCAAGGAAGTAACCCGCGGCAAGAAGGTCGCTCCGATGCTTGGCCTCCAACTCGATGAAGAGACCATCGTGGTGCACCCAGGACAACGCGGTTTTCTTAAGCAAGCGCTACTCAAACTTGGTTGGCCGGCGGAAGATTTCGCAGGTTACGTTGATGGCGAACATCATGAGATTGATTTAGTTCAAGAGGGTTGGCAGATTCGTAAGTATCAAGAACTTGCGGCTGAAGGATTCTGGCATGGTGGCTCCGGTGTAGTTGTACTTCCTTGTGGCGCCGGAAAGACAATTGTTGGCGCAGCTGCGATGGCACATGCAAAAGCCACAACTTTAATTTTGGTTACCAATACCGTTGCTGCACGCCAATGGCGCGATGAACTTCTCAAGCGCACCACACTTCACGAAGATGAGATTGGTGAGTATTCCGGTGCGAAGAAAGAGATTCGCCCAGTCACTATTGCTACTTACCAAGTTATGACCACAAAGAAGCAGGGCATGTATGCCCACTTAGATCTCTTTGATGCCATTGACTGGGGCCTGATTATTTATGACGAAGTACATCTACTTCCTGCGCCAATCTTTCGTTTTACGGCCGATATTCAATCTCGCCGTCGCCTTGGTTTAACCGCCACCCTCGTGCGGGAAGATGGAATGGAGGGCGAGGTCTTCTCGCTCATCGGTCCAAAACGTTTTGATGTGCCATGGCGTGAAATCGAGGCACAGGGATATATCGCCCCAGCTGATTGCGTTGAAGTTCGCGTGACGCTGACCGATGCCGAGCGCTTGGCTTACGCAACTGCTGAACCAGAAGAGCGCTATCGCTTCTGCGCAACAACCCAAACCAAGTTACGAGTAGCAGTTGAACTCGCCAAGAAGCATGAGGGTGAACAAGTTTTAGTAATCGGCCAATATCTAGATCAGCTCGATGCCATTGGTGAAGCAATCGGCGCACCAGTTATCAAGGGTGATACGCCAATTAAAGAACGCGAACGCCTCTTTGGAATGTATCGAACTGGCGAGATTACTTGCTTAGTAGTTTCTAAAGTCGCAAACTTTTCGATTGACTTGCCAGAGGCAACCATTGCGATTCAAGTATCCGGAACATTTGGTTCGCGCCAAGAAGAGGCACAACGGTTGGGTCGAGTATTACGACCAAAGGCTGATGGTCGAGGTGCCCGCTTCTATTCCGTAGTTGCTCGCGATACCGTTGATCAAGATTTTGCTCAAAATCGCCAGCGCTTCCTGGCCGAGCAAGGTTATGCCTATCGAATTATTGATGCAGACGAGATATTGAATTCTTAAATCTCTCGGGGTCTACTCGAAAGAAGTCGTGCATCGCGCCATTAATCAGAATGACCGGAACTTGTTCGCCGTATTGTCGTTCCAGCTCCAGATCACCATCGATCAATTTCTTCTCGAGCTCAAACTCAATTTCACTCTGTAATCCGTGAAGGGTCTCCAGGGCTACATCGCAAAGGTGGCAGGTGCTGCGCGAATAGACGGTGACTAAAGGCTTCATGGCAGCAATCCTCTCAGACTGCTAAGTTTTGTGTGTGCGAGTCAGATCATTTCCCCTCATAGCAGCGCTGCTCGCCACTCTGCTTGCAGCTCCGGCTCCCGCCGCTAACGCACTCAGCGTCAAGGAGATCCCAGCTGGTTGGGCATATACCTATGCGGGTACAAAAACTCAGAGCGCTTCATTAACCGCAGCTTCTATAAGTGCGCACGTTGATAAGACCAGTTCTTTCATCATCAACTTCAACACCGTTCCAGTTCAATACCAAGCTGCGGTTCAGGCAGCGGTCGACGTCTGGTCAGCTAACTTCGCTTCCACGGTTCCAATTCATGTCGATGCCACATTTGGGCGTCAATCCTCACTCGCAGTTTTAGCATCATCCTCACCAGTTAATTATTTCCAAGGTTTTACTAATGCACCCGATAGCGAGTTGTACTACTCCTCGGCGATGGCTAATGCGCTGGCCGGAAAAGATTTAGACCCTGCAAATCCTGAGATAACAATCCGAATAAATAGCACAATCGGTTCGAATCTCTATTTGGGAACAGATGGAAATTGTCCAGCTGGTCTCTACGACCTGGAATCCATCATCATTCATGAACTTGCACACGGTTTAGGTTTTATCTCCAATGATGAAATTCTCTTTGGCTTTGGCAGCATCCAACAACCAACTCCCTTTGATGCCTACACTCAATTACCAGATGGCACTCGACTGAGCGATTTGCCTTCGCCATCTGTAGAACTTGCAAATGCATTTACCAATAAGTTAATTTGGTCTGGCAAGCAAGCCATTAAAATTAATAACGGTGTGAATCCAATTCTTTACACGCCATCTCAGTACTCCTCCGGTTCATCCATTAGCCACTTAGATGAGAACCAATTTCCTAAAGGTGATCCAAATGCGGTCATGACTCCAACTCTGGCTCCCGGTGAAGTATTTAGATCACCTGGCCCACTGGTAATTGCAATGTTCCAGGACATGATGACCAAACCTCCTGCTGGCGTTCCAGTCGGAATTCCTTTAGTCCCGCGAAATCAAAGCGCGCTAGTTGGGGATAAGTCAGCGATTGTCGTCTTTGATAAACCGACTAATGCGCGCACCTCTCAAGTTAGTTCCTATGACATTAAGGTCTCACCTGGCGGATTTACTAAGACTGTCATTAAAGGTCCAGCAGTTATCACTGGACTTAAAAATGGCGTCGCCTACTCATTTTCAATCACGGCAAAGAATGCGCTCGGAACTTCAGATCCAGTGACTACAAATGCTGTTATCCCGCAAGCTGCGTGGAGTACCAGCCTTATCGATGCCAAGGCTGATGCCAAAAATCTTACGGTAACCAAATTTAATAATAAGCCGATGGTTATTTATAGCGATGCCAAGAATGGCGATATCAAAGCTGCGACTTACACCTCCAGCGGCTGGTCAACCAGCGTCATCGATGGAAATGCAACGACCGGTGGCAAGACCGCCGATGATGTCTCGGGAAATATCTCGGTCTGCGTTGGTGTAATTAATAAGGTCGAGACGCTCAATATCTTCTATGCCGATCTGACAAAGAAGTGGCTTCGTTCTGCAAGTTTTAATGGCAAGAGCTGGAGTTACTCAATCGTCGATGGCAACGGGCCAAAGATTCAGCCTTACACCGAACGAGTAAGAGTACGTACTGGCTCTGATGTCAGCGGTTCGAGTGCTTGTGCTGTAACACCAGCTGGCTTACAAGTTTTTTATCGCGATGAAAGCCAAGGAATTTTGCTCGGCGCAGTAAAAGATGGCAGCAGCTGGCGATACGAGCTACTAGATGGAGATCGTCAGAGCGATGGTCGCACAACTGGCGATGTCGGATTTCACCTTAAAGCTATCTCTGCTGGGCCTCGCGTCTATGTTCTCTATGATTCGGTGCTCTCGGTTAATACCGATAAACAACCGCTTCGTGGTGAGGTGCGCATCGCATATCGCGAAAGTGCTTACCCTGAAGATTGGCAGTACCAAACCCTAGATACCAGCGGCTTTGGCGTTGCGGTTGCTGGCTTTGACGTCGCACTCTACAACTCTGGCAAGAGCCAGAGCGCCTCATGGTTTGCATCCACAATCTTGCCTACCCAAGCAGATCAAATTCGTTGGATTGATTTAAAGAACATCGCAAGCGCTACTGCTCCAACAACGCTCTCTACTTCTTATTACGGAATTCCAAGCTCACCGATTGCACTTGATGGCACCGGAACGCTCTTTGGCTGCCAAAATCGCCTCTGCGCCGAAAACAGTGCCGACCAGACCATCTCACTAGTTTCACCACAAACTCTGGCACCAGATACCAATGCTGCTTGGATAACACTCGGTACAAAACGTTATGCCGTCGCGAGTAATGCAAATAAGTTAACGCTCTTTAAAGCCCCTTAAAGAACTGGGAATAGATAGATAGCGTACGCACTTGCCTGATCGGCGACCACTACAAGTCCAAGCCCGCTCTGGTAGAGCAGAGTATTCACAGTTCCTTTAAGCGAATATGCCGCTCTTAAAGTTGGAACTTTTGCATATTGGAGTACGACCGGAATCGCACTCTTTGGCTTCCAGCTCGGGATACCAACAATTGTTGTGCTGGAGATAAAACTCTTAAAAGTGGCGGTGCCCGCCGGAATAACTGTGATTGCTACTGGGTTAATGCGCTTGCTGGTGAATGTCGCGAGGTTACTGAATTCACCGAGGCTAGAGATGGAAAGTGTGAATGAAGTTCCATCAGCCAAGTCGCCACCTGCAATAAAACCACTTCCACTTACCGCGATCGTGCGCGGATAAACGCCCATGTTCATCGGATAGGAGTAAGTAGAAAGCAACTTTCCATCGGCTGAAACTTTCCAAACCGTAAAAACTCGTGGTGTGGAGTCAGATACTGGAACGGTATCGGCAATAACTCCATCTGGATTGAGCGCGCTGGCCGTATTAGTTGTAGGTGCAGCTGAAACTTGCGGGCTAGCACCAACTACCCAGAAATTGCCTGCGGCATCTCGCGTTGCGCCAGATGCTAAATCATCGAGTGGGCCGCCTAGATGAAGCGTCCAACTCACCTTACCTTTGGCATCAAGAGAGGTGATAAAGCCATCGCTGCGGCCAAATACCGTTTGCGACTCCATGACGCCAGTTATAACTATTGAATTGGGCGTAGTTGCGAGGCCCAATATTTGATCGCCCGCTGCGCCAGAGAGAGTTGTAGTAAGTATTGGCTTGGCAGCTATTACTGAGATTGATTTAACCGGAACTTTCTTGATTGCTGCCTGGCTTGGAGTAATCGTCGTGGCAATTACAACGATTGCAACAAGAGCTTTTAACTTCACGCTAATTCCTGAGAGCGATCTCTAGCCGCCGACATTGCTCTTAAGACGATATTCTCTAAATTAAAATCAGAGAAAACTTTTAGAGCGGCGGCAGTCGTGCCATTTGGGCTCGTTACATTTTCACGAAGTGTGGTTGCTGACTTTCCACTTTCCAGCAACATGCCAGCTGCGCCATAAATAGTCTGCACTGCTAACTTGGTTGCGACCTCTTCGCTTAGACCAAGTTCGCGACCAGCAGCGACCATGGCTTCGACAAAGGCAAAAAAGTAAGCCGGTCCAGAGCCGCTGGCTGCTGTTACTGCATCCTGTAAATCTTCGGTTACTTCTACAACTTCACCGGATGCTTCGAGGAAGGTGTGAACAAATGCGATTTGTTCGGCCGTGGCGAATTTTCCGGCTGAAATTGCTGCCATACCTTTACCGATAAGAGCAGGAGTATTAGGCATTACGCGAATTACCGCATTGTCGCCAGTAGTTAAATTCTCAATGAATTCAGTCTTCTTGCCCGCGGCAAAGCTGACCAGCAAAGTACTCGCTTTCAGGGAGCCAGAAATTTCCTTGATGAGATCGGCTAAATCTTGTGGCTTTGTGACCAAGAGGATTACATCGCAGCCTTGGGCGATCTCTTCATTGCTCTTACGTTGGGCGCCATACTTGGTCGAAATCTCGGCTGCTCGCTCATCGCGCTTCTCGGAGAAGCAGATATTGCTGGCAGGTACCCCGGCTTGGATTAATCCGGCGAGTAAGGCCTCTCCCATATTTCCAACGCCGATAACACCGGTACATGTCGACTGAAGTGAAAGGCTCATACAACTAGCGTACTAATACTCAATTAGCTGATGTGCGATATTGGCCGATAAGCCCTAGGCTCTCCGACTATGCCAGAGGTTAAAGCGAACTTTGCAAGAGATTGGGTCGAGTTTGTAGACCCAGCCAATCCAGAAGAGCTCTACAAATGCGATCTCACTTGGCTCACCTCCTACTGGACCTGCATCTACGGCGCAGGCTGCTGCGGAATTGATGAAGATAAGCCAGATGCTGGCTGCTGCTCAGATGGCGCGTATTACTCAGATAAGGATGATGAAGCTCGCACTTTGAAAATTGCCGAACGCCTCACTCCCGATATGTGGCAGTACTACGACGAAGCACAACCAAAGAAGGAGCGCGGCGATATGCGCGTCTCTGAGGTTGGACTCGATGGAGATCGCAAAACACGCAAGATTGATGACTCATGCATATTTCTCAATCGCAAGAATTTTGAACGTCCTGGCTATACCGGAAGTTTTGGTTGCGTCCTTCACCACCTCGCAGAAAAAGAGGGCGTGCACTTCGTTGAGACAAAGCCTGATGTCTGTTGGCAGCTACCAATTCGCCGCAGCTTTGAAACTCGCGAAATGGGCGATCAAGAGATTACCGTCAACGTCATTGGCGAATACGAACGCCTTGCTTGGGGAGATGGCGGTGCCGAATTTAATTGGTACTGCACTTCAAATACCGAAGCGCATGTTGGCCGGGAACCGGTTTACAAATCTAATAAGGCCGAACTCGTCGCGCTGATGGGGCAAGCTGCTTACGACGAACTAGCCATCCATTGCGATAACCGCATGGAGGCAATCTCCATCATGAAGCGGGAAGAGAACAAGCGCAATCTGCCGCTCTTTGTGATTCATCCAGCCACTGTCGCCGCCGGTAAGTAATCTAGGCCCATGGCCAAAGCACCTGCAGCTCCAAAGGATCCATTTCGCTGCGCCGAATGTGGTTGGACCACAGGCAAGTGGGTTGGACGTTGCGGTGAATGCCAAGCGTGGGGAACGGTTGAAGAAGTTGCAGCCCCCAAGAAACTCTCATTAGTTGCTGGTCACGTTACGACTGCGGCACAACCAATTGGCGATGTCAGCCTAGAAAGTGCGAAGGCTCGCACCTCCGGTGTCTCTGAACTCGATCGCGTTCTCGGTGGTGGACTAGTACCTGGTGCAGCAATTTTGCTCGCTGGCGAACCCGGCGTCGGTAAATCAACTCTCCTACTCAGCGTTACCGCCGAAAGTGCGCGCGCTGGAATTACATCGTTATATATCAGCGGTGAAGAGTCGGCTTCTCAAGTCAGGCTACGCGCCGAACGACTTAACGCCATTGATCCAAACCTCTGGCTCGCCTCTGAAAATGAACTCGGCGCAGTCATCGCGCATATCGATGCGGTCAAACCTCAACTTCTTATCGTCGACTCGATTCAAACCATTGCCAGCTCAGCAGTTGACGGCGCACCTGGTGGCGTTACTCAAGTTCGTGAGATTGCTGGTGCTCTCATTCGTGTTGCCAAAGAACGTAACATAACTTTGATTCTGGTTGGACACGTCACCAAGGATGGTTCGATTGCCGGTCCCCGCTTACTCGAACACTTAGTTGACGTTGTTCTTAACTTTGAAGGCGAGCGTCACTCCCGACTTCGATTAATTCGCGCGATTAAAAATCGCTTCGGCGCCTCTGACGAGGTTGGCTGCTTTGATATGAATGAATCTGGAATTACTTCTCTTCCAGATCCAACTGGCCTCTTCACTACTCGCCATACCGAACCAGTTCCGGGAACTTGTGTCACTGTGACGCTAGAAGGTCGCCGTCCATTACTTGCTGAAATTCAAGCTTTGGTCAGCCTCGGCAACTCCGAAGGTCGCGACTTCGGCAACTCTCGCCGAGTTACCTCAGGCTTGGATAACCCGCGCACAGCAATGACTTTGGCGGTACTCGAACTCCGGGCAAATATCCGAGTATCTGGTCGCGATGTCTATGTCGCCACAGTCGGCGGAATGAAGATTGGCGAACCTGCGGCAGATCTCGCAGTCGCACTCGCTGTCGGCTCAGCTGCAAAAGGATTAGCGCTCCCCTCTGACTTAGTTGCAATTGGTGAAGTTGGATTGGCCGGCGAAATTCGTAAAGTCACTGGTGCTACCCAAAGAATTCAAGAAGCTGCACGTCTTGGTTTTAAGAAGGCGATGGTTCCAGCTGGCAGTGATATCAAAGTA
>CAIUHB010000005.1 GCA_903898855.1 uncultured Actinomycetes bacterium
ATGATGCAGGTACGTGAATTCCTACACCCACAAGCAGAAGAGTTTGCCGATACCTTGCCAACTCCAATCGGTAAGTGGATTCTGCGCACCAACTGGGTCAAGGCCCTGATTGAAAAGTTCTCGAAGGATGGAATCAAGCTCCAGACCACTTCGGTCCATGGCTATCTGCTGCTCTACTTCATTTCACGACTTCGCAAAATTCGCCGCAAGTCACTTCGCTTCAACTTGGAGCAGGCTCGAATTGATGAGTGGATCATCACCATCAACCTAGCGATGGAGAAGAATTACCAACTTGCTGTTGAAGTTGCTGAGACCGCAAATGTAATTAAGGGATATGGATCAACCCATCACAACGGTTGGGCTAATTTCCAAATCATTATGGAGCAAGTTGTTATTCATATGAACGATTCCGATGCGGCAAAGAAGATTGCTGAACTTCGTAAAGCTGCACTAGCGGACGAGAATGGCGCTAAGTTACGCGCCACCCTCGGCCTCTAGCTTTCTAGCTATTAGAGCCGCTTAACCCTCGAAAGCGGCTTGAATCTGGTCGTATGTCATTACATTCTTTGCAGCCGCAGCCATTTGCTTATCGCGCTCGATATTGCGTTCGATCTGCACCTTGGCTGATACATATTGCTTAGGCCACTTAACATCCTTATATCCAATCTTGGCTGCTTCTAGCAGAGTCCAAGCTGGGTTCACCAAGTGCATACGAGCAACTGCGCAGAGATCGGCGCGGCCGGCAGCGATGATGGTGTTGACGTTATCGGCTTCAAAGATGGCACCAACCGCGATGGTCTTGATTCCAACTTCGTTGCGAATCTGATCGGAGAATGGAGTCTGGAACATACGTCCATAGACCGGCTTCTCGAGCTTGGTGACCTGACCGGATGAGCAGTCGATCATGTCAGCGCCGGCATCTTTAAATGCGCGGGCGATTTCTACTGCATCATCTGGAGTGATTCCACCCTCGGTCCAGTCGTGAGCCGAGATACGAACGCTAATTGGCTTACTTTGTGGCCAGACCTCGCGAATCGCCTTGAAGACTTCAAGTGGATAGCGCATCCGATTTTCAAATGAGCCACCGTATTCATCTGTACGTTGGTTGGTGATAGGGGAGATGAATGAAGAGAGTAGGTATCCGTGTGCGGCGTGAAGCTCGAGCCAGTCAAAGCCCGCTTTATCAGCCTCGATGGTTGAGCGAACGAAGTCAGCTTTAACGCGATCCATATCCTCGCGGGTCATCTCACGTGAAGTTTGTGAAACGCCAGCTAGATATTGATTAGGAGATGCAGAAATAAGTGGCCAGCCATCTGAATCAACTGGCTTATCGATGCCCTCCCAAGCAAGTTTGGTTGCACCCTTTGCACCAGCGTGACCAATTTGAACTGCAATCTTGGCATCTGTGTTCTGGTGAACGAAGTCAACGATTCGCTTCCAACCTTCAGTGTGCTCTGGCTTGTATAGACCAGGACATCCTGGAGTGATGCGAGCATCGGCACTAACGCACGTCATTTCAGTAAAGACCATGGCTGCGCCACCCATTGCACGCGCACCTAAGTGAACGAGGTGGTAATCAGCAGCTAAGCCATCAACTGCAGAATATTGCGCCATTGGCGAAACAACTACGCGGTTCTTGAGTACTACATCGCGAACCTTGAGTGGAGTAAACATTGGTGGAACTTCGGTGCCTGCGGCAGGTGCGGTAACACCGGCATCGGCAAATGCCTTTGCGGTGAACCACTTATCGAACTCAGAGATGTACTTAGCATCGCGAAGGCGAAGGTTCTCATGCGAGATGCGTTGGCTGCGGGTAAGAAGTGAGAAGTTAAATTGCTCTTCTGGTAGGTGGGTGTAGCGCTCTACCTCTTCAAACCATTCCATCGCATTGCGCGCTGCATTTTGAATCTTGATTACTTCAACCGAGCGATTTGCTTGGTAGGAGTCGAGAACTGCATCAATTCCGGTTGTGGCAATATCTTTAAAGGAGCGAGCAAGATCAATCGCATCTTCCATGGCGAGCTTGGTGCCAGAACCGATAGAGAAGTGGGCGGTATGCGCTGCATCTCCCATCAGGATGACCGGGACCTTCTTGCCATCAATATCGTTCCACTGAACCCAGTTTTCGCAGATAACACGCGGGAATTTGATCCAGTTAGCAGATCCACGAAGGTGGGCGGCATTGCTCATGAGCTTTGCGCCTTCTAGATCCTCGGCAAATAACTTCTCGAGGTAGGCAATCGCCTCTTCTTGCTCCATCTTGTCGATGCCAGCCTTTTGCCACACATCTTCTGGAGTCTCCACGATAAACGTTGAGGTATCACCATCGAATTGGTAGACGTGTGCTTGGAACCAACCAAACTCAGTCTTCTTGAAGATAAAGGTAAAGTCCTTGAACATTTTCTTCGTGCCGAGCCAGACGAAGCGGCACTTACGAACATCAATATCGGGCTTAAAGGTCTCCTTGTACTTCTCGCGGATAAAGCTGTTGAGACCATCGGCAGCAATCACGATATCCGCGTTGTATTCCTTGGCAATCTGCTGATCATCTTTAATATCGGTTTCAAAAATTAATTTAACGCCAAGTTCTTCGGCGCGCTCTTGCAAGATATTGAGCAGGCGCTTGCGACCAATTCCGCAGAAGCCGTGGCCACCAGAGATGAAGTTCTTACCGTTGATGCGAACATCAATATCGTCCCAGTGGTTAAAGGATCCAAGAATTTTGCGTGCAGTTGGTTCGTCGGCGCGCACAAAGTTGCCGAGGGTGGAGTCGGAGAAGACCACGCCCCATCCGAAGGTGTCATACGGACGGTTTCTTTCAATGACGGTAATTTCGTGCGATGGGTCCTGCTTCTTCATCAAAATTCCGAAGTAGAGACCGGCAGCTCCGCCACCAATTGAAACAATCTTCATAAAGACTCCTACGTCTTCCTGTACATTCAGCGATATGCCGAATATTTGACTATCGTCAAGGATATGCCATGAGGGTATGGTTGGCTAGTGCTTATTTAGCAAAAAAAGGAGTCGCTTTCGATGAATGCAGAACGCTTTGCCGGTAAGACCGTCATCATCACTGGGGGTGCAGGTGGCCTCGGGGCTGCAATTGCCGGAACCGTGGTTAGCCAAGGCGGACGGGTTGGAATCTTGGATACCAACCAAGCGGCTATCGATACCCTGGTCGAAAAGCTTCGCGCTCAAGGTGCCAAAGCCGATGGCCGTGCGGTTGATGTCAGAGATGGCAAAGCGGTCCAGGTAGCGATCGACTCCCTCGCTCAAGCTTTAGATGGCATACATATTCTTATTGCAGCTGCCGGCGGCTCGCTCGGCACCCCCCGCGATATGGAGGATATCTCCGAGGATGACCTCGATTTGGTTATCGATGTAAATGTAAAAGGAACGTATTACTGCGCTCGCGCCGTAGTTCCATATATGAAAGCCAATAAGGGCGGCGCGATTGTTACATTCTCTTCTATTGGTGGTCGCAGCGCGAGCCCAGTAACTGGAATTCCATATGCCGCCTCGAAGGCAGCAATCCTTGGCCTCACCCGCAGACTTGCTAAAGAGGTGGGTGAATTTGGAATCCGAGTCAATGCAATCGCCCCCGGGCTCTTTTTGACCGACCGTCTAGCTGGAATGTTTGAAAAGATGAGCGAGGCAGATCGCAATGAAGTTCTCAGCGGAATCCCACTTGGCCGGATGCCCGAGCTTCGCGAATGCGTCGACCCCGTCCTCTTCTTGGCCAGCGAGGAGTCTTCGTACATCACCGGGACCGTTTTGGACGTCAACGGTGGACGCCTGATGCCGAACTGACCACCGTCAGTTTTACGCTCGTCAAATAAATGTCATAAAGTTATAAAAGATTAACCCAAAACCTCTTGACGGGGAATTTCTCGGCTCTATAGTTGAACGATGACCTCGAGCGGAGAAATCTCAGTAGATGCCTTTAAAACTGCCATGTCTTGTTGGGCAACTGGCGTAAGCATTATTACTGGCCACCACTATGAAGACACTTCTATGCCTATCGGAATTGTCTGCAACTCCTTGGCATCAATTTCACTACCAGAAAAGTTAATTCTCTGGTCTGTAGATAAGTCTTCATCCTCGTATCCACATTGGCTAACAGCCAAGAGTTTCCAAATTCATTTTTTAGCCGAGGATCAACGAGACCTAGTAGCGCGCTTTGCTAAAAAAGGCGGCAATAAGTTTGAAAACCTCGAATATCAAACAAGCGAACTTGGAAATCCAATCTTGCCTGGGTCCAGTGTTCGCATGGAGTGCACGACCTTTCAAATTATTGACACACCTGATCACACTTTAATTATCGGAAAATTAATTAGTCTAGAGAACAACAACAAGTCTCCGATAATTTACTTACATAGTTCTTTAGCTAGCTCCAACAATGTCTATGCGCAATCCAACAAGTGAAAGGTAAATAAATGGCAAGAGCAATACTCGATGGAAAAGGTTTTAAGTTAGGCCTCTTCTCGGCGAACTGTTCATCTGGACTAGCCGTGACAAAAGTTCCTGATCGTTGGAGTGGGTCATGGGAAGATAATCTTAAAATGGCGAAAATCGCCGATGAAGTAGGAATTGATTTCTTACTTCCAATTGCTCGCTGGATTGGATATGGCGGCGATACAAACTTTCATGAGAGCGTGCTAGACCCAACAGTTTGGGCAGCTGGACTCCTTGCAAATACAAAGAACATCACTGTTTTTGCCACAATTCATACTGCTTATAACCATCCGATTGTTGTCGCTAAGCAAATGGCAACCGTCGACCAAATTGGTAATGGCCGCGCCGGACTAAATATTGTGGCTGGTTGGAATCAACCAGAATACGAAACCTTTGGTATGGATCTCCCACAAGACCACAACGATCGCTACGCGCTGGCCCAAGAGTGGTGGGATGTCATCAAGAAGATTTGGTCCACTGATGGAAAATTCGATCACACCGGAAAGTTCTATCAACTCAAGCATGTAGAAGGCTCACCGAAGCCAATCGGCGGAATGATGCCCGTTCTTAACGCTGGATCCTCGGGACAGGGTCGTGAATATGCGGCAAAGAACGCGAACTTCGCATTTACCGTCGTGGGCGGACCAGAGGATGGCGCACAAATCGTCCAACAGGTGACTGCGCAAGCGAAGAACGATTACAACCGCGATATGGGTGTATTCACACTTGGACACGTCGTTTGTAAGCCAACTCAGAAAGAAGCTGAGGAGTTCTTGCATTACTACGCAGATGAGCATGCTGACTGGAATGCAGTTGATAATTTGATGCGTCTTCAAGGTCTGCATGCAATGTCATTTACCAAGGAGATGCTTGAGATGTTCCGCGGTCGCTTTGCGGCAGGACACGGCTCTGTGCCACTGATTGGAACTCCAGATCAGGTTGCCGATGCAATTGAGAGCTATCACAAGGCTGGCTTTGGTGGTATGACCATCGCATTCCTTGATTACGCAAAGGAACTACCTTACTTCGCACAGGAAGTCCTT
Organism: uncultured Actinomycetes bacterium; assembly: GCA_903898855.1. The sequence goes on from CAIUHB010000005.1 coordinate 5,499, forward strand.
CCTCGTCTAGAGAAGAAGGGCGTTCGCCTTCCTAAGTGAGTTCTTTATTTGATTCAAACCGCCTCGGCGCCATCACTCTCCCTAACCGGATAGTGATGGCGCCGATGACGCGCAATCGTGCCGATGAAAATGGCGATCCAAATCAATTAATGGTCGGCTACTACAAGCAACGGGCAACATTTGGATTAATAATCACTGAAGGCACTGCGCCTGAACACGTTGGTAAGGCGTATCCGCACATCCCTGGCATTTACACAGAAGGCCAGATTGCAGGATGGAAGAACATCGCTGATGAGGTTCATGCTGCCGGCGGACATATCTATATGCAGCTTATGCACTCAGGTCGAATCTCTCATTCTCACATCACAGGTCTTCACCCGATCGCTCCTAGCGCCGTAAAGCCTGAAGGTGAACTATTTACCGGCAAGGGCATGGAGCCATTCGAGGTGCCGGTAGAAATGTCTGATGGACAGTTGGAAGATACGAAGCAGGCATTTGTTAGAGCTGCATTGGCAGCCATCGAAGCGGGCTGCGACGGTGTCGAGTTGCACGCCGCCAATGGTTATCTACTTCACCAATTCCTAGCTGAGAATTCAAATCAACGAACTGATAAATATAGTGGCACTTCGGAGAATCGTGCGCGTTACGTTCTTGAGGTCACAGATGCGGTCACGGAAGCTATCGGTAGCGAGCGGGTCGGAATTCGAATCTCACCAAATGGGAAATTTAACGATATCCAAGAGGTGGAAGTTGAAAAGAATTACGAATACTTACTAAGTCAGCTCAATACTCGAGGGCTTGCATACCTTCACGTTGCCGACCAATTCGGCTTCGACGGAATCACTTTTGCCCGGAAGTGCTTTCAAGGAACGCTCATCGCTAATTCAGGATATGCCGATAAGAACAAGGTAGAGACGGCAACCCGAGTAATTGCTGAGAAGCGAGCCGATTTATTTAGTTTCGGACGGCTGGCACTGGCCAATCCAGATCTGCCAGCGCGCCTTGCCGCCGCTGCCTCCCTCAACGAGGCTGACAGCAAGACTTTTTACTCAGGGGGCTCCCTTGGGTATGACGATTACCCAGCCCTCTCATAAAGCGAGAAATACGCGTAAAAGTTACTCAATTGTTACATGGTGGGTGATTGACGACAGTCAGAAATAGGGCATCATAAGGGCAGTCGTTTGCACCCAAAGAGTCA
>CAIUHB010000006.1 GCA_903898855.1 uncultured Actinomycetes bacterium
CGGTGGAGTCTTCTATAACGATGAGTCAACGACTATCAACTTAACTGTTGGCAAGGCTGACACAATTACGGTAACTGCCTTCGCAACTCCTAATACATTGAGCTTCACCAACGCTCCTGCCGCAATTACCGATACCTTCACGATTACTGGATTGAAGGCCGGAGATACGGTTACTGGATCTGCAAAGCCAATTACCTTTAAGTATTCAGCTGGAACAACCTGCGCAACTGGCGGACTATGTTCGCTAGGACAGACTGGCCCTGGCGGCGGAATCGTCTTCTACGACGCAGGAACTTCACAATCATGGGGACGCTACCTTGAGGTTGCTCCAACTGGTTGGTCTGGTCAAAATGAAACGAACACGACTGGTCGTTGGTGTTCTATTAATAGCTATGAAACTGCAACTTTGACTGGCATTGGTGACGGTTATGCCAACACATTGGCTCTGCTTAATGATTGCGGCGGCGCAACTTATGCCGCTGGAATGGCTCACAATTATGCTGGCGCTGGATATCAAGATTGGTATTTGCCATCATCGGGCGAGGCAGTTGCGCTCATGCAGCAAGACACTTTAACTGGAATGGCTTTACTCACCGCGTCAGGAAAATGGTATTGGACTTCAACGCAAACGGATTCAGCTACGGCATCTGCAATTAACCCAAATCAGAACAATCTTCTAACTGATGTGGCTAAGAGCAGTATCTACCAAGTCCGACCTATCCGTGCATTTGATACCAATATTCTGCCTTCGACCGCAGATACGCCAACGAATGTTGGTGCGTACACGGTTCTACCTTCAGCGTTGGTTTTGGCTAATAACAGGTTGCTCAGTAACTACCAAGGCGTTAACTATGTTTCTGATACGAATATGGGAACGGTGAAGATCGGCAAAGTTAACCAGGCGACTTTGAGGATTCCAGCCGGAACTGTGGGCGTTGTTGGCATCGCTCTTAATCTCACGGCGATTGGCGGATCAAGCTCGAAGGCAACAGTCTTCAAGTTGATCTCAGGAACCGGAACTGCAACTGGCTGTACTTTGACTGGAAGTCAGCTCACTGCAACTTCAGCTGGTACCTGTCAGATTTATGCAATCAAGGCCGGAGACCAGAACTATTACCCAACGGTTTCTGCCGCTGGTTTTGTCTCCTTCGATTCATTTACCGCTCGAGTTGTTTACACGACTCCACAAGGTGGTGGAAACATGATCCTAAATAGTGGTCCACAGGTACTTGATACCTCAACACCAATTCCGTTCGTGACGATGTCATTTACCAGCTTTACTCCTACATCAGGAACGGTTGGAACGGTCATCACGATTACCGGCACTGGCTTTAACAATGCTGGTTACTCGCTCACTGGTGTTCGAGTAGGTCGTTCCTTGAACTCAGTTGCGGTCTATAGCGTCACGAACGGCACGACGATAAGTGCCACAGTGGATGCTAACGCCGCCAGCGGAAGAATCACGCTCTTCTTTACAGAGTCAGGAAGCGTAATTACCTTCGTCTCGCCTACCTCCTTCTCTTACACGCCTCCTGTTGTAGCAAGTGCTCCAACAATCTCGAGCTTCACACCTACAAGTGGTCTGGGTGGAACTCAAATAACAATTACAGGTAACTATTTCAGTGGAACGACGGCTGTCTCTATCGGTGGCAATCCGGTCGACACGTTTACGGTTGTAAATAACACCACAATTACCGCAACGACCCGGGCTGGAAGTGCATCAGGCACCATCCAAGTTACCAACGCAGCTGGATCGGGAGTTTCCTCCGGCGCCTTCACCTCATATGTCTTGGCACCAATCATCACGCTCTCCACTTCATCATTGGCTACCGATAGCGTCACCGCGGTCAACATCTCGGTTGCCAAGAACACGGGCAGCCCTGCTGCGTCATACAACTTGCTGGGAACACTTCCTGCTGGTCTGACATTTAATACATCAACAGGTGCAATCACTGGTACGGCTACTGAGGCGCTATCCACCACTACCTACACAGTAGAAGCCATTAACCCGGTCGGCACTGGAACGGCAACATTTACTCTGTCTGTTAACTATTAGTTAGCATGTATCCCATGAGGCACTGGGGATACATGGCGATGTTGGGTTTCACCATCGTCGGATCCTTTTGGCTTGAGGTCGTCCTTAAAGTGCGAGTCCTCAAGCGAATCAAACGAGCCCTTCTTAGCATCGCTCCTATCGGCCTTATCTTTCTCATCTGGGATGCCTATGCGGTCTCCCGCCATCATTGGCACTTTGATAAAGGCCAAATCCTGGGAATCTATATTCCTTTTGGAATTCCACTAGAAGAAGTTCTCTTCTTTCTTATCGTCCCACTTGCTGCAATCATGACAATTGAAGCGGTCCGCAGGGTAAAGAAACATTGGTATGTGGGGGATGAGCCTCGATGAGTTACACAGCAATCGCCATTTGCGCAGTTCTTGCTGCCATAGCCCTGGATTTACTCATCATTCGAAGTGATCTGCTCAAGCGAAAAGCATTTTGGACTTCATATGCGATTATTTTGCCTTTTCAATTACTGACTAATTGGTGGCTAACCTCGCGAAATATCGTGATGTATCAAAGCTCAACCATTCTCGGCCCTCGCATAGCTAGCGCACCGATAGAGGATTTGCTCTTCGGTTTTGCTTTGGTACTTAGTGTGCTGTCGATGTGGGTGCATTGGGGACGTAAGGGTTATCGCTAGCCTTAAATACTTCGCCAAACCAGCGGAATAGAGCAGGTTCTACCTTTGTCCAGGCCTTTAAATTATGGCCAGCTCCTACCAATGTAATCACACTGGTTTTAATCGGTTTACGCATTAGCGCAATAAATTTTTGAGTCTCAACGTTGGTAGATCTATCTCTCGTTGAATTTACAAAGAGCATATTGACTGAAGGTGGCGCTAAGAGAGCGATTGATTTAATGTCGTATCGCTTAGTCATCTCGGCCAAGCTTTCAGCGGGGAATGGGGTGGCAAATCGGGGTTCGAAATAGCCGGCAATCGGAGCCCCAGCAATGTATTGATTTGGATTTTTCAAGGTGAGCATTGCCGCGCACCAGCCACCAGTTGAATATCCAGCCACGCCCCAGCGACGATTACCGATTCCTAAATACTTCTTTTCGTAGGTAACCACATCTTTGGCAAGCCAGGTTTCTACTTGTGGGCCATTTGGCACATCAAGACATTCAGTATCTTTGCGAGGCAAAATGTTCATTTGTGGAATTACGATTATTGCATTTCTTAGCGCGCCAGTGGCACGAGCTGCTTGTAAGTAACTCTCGACATTCATGCCACGAATCCAAGTTGTCGGCGATCCTGGATAGCCGGGCAGCAATTCGATGACGTGATAAGCGGTACTCGACTCTGGCTGCATCCCTGCACTCACGCCTTGTACATAGCTTGGTGGAAGCAACGTCAAAATTGTGGCGACTACCTTCGACTGGTCTCCGGTAATTGCTTGGCGAAGCAGGACGCTGCCATCAGGGTTGGTGATGCCGCTGGCTATATCAAGTTTAGAAATTGGAGCAACTTGGCTCTCGGCAATCGA
>CAIUHB010000007.1 GCA_903898855.1 uncultured Actinomycetes bacterium
ACTCAAACCAGCTCCAGGTGAAGCAATTATCCAAAAGACGTACCGCTCATCTTTTGAACTGACCGATCTGGACCAAGTATTGGAAGCGAAGGCAATCTCGCATTTAGTCATAACTGGCGCGCAAACAAATTTCTGCGTTCGAAATACATTGCATGCTGCTTACGAAAAGGGCTATGACGTAACTCTTGTCGCCGATGCTCACACCACCTCGGACGCTGAAAGCAATGGAGTCAAAGTTCCGGCTGAATTTATCATCGCCGAACAAAATGCCGCCGCCTGGAAATACGATCTCCCCGGCCGAGCCTGCAATCTCACGACTTTGGCTGAGCTCACCTTTAATTAATCTCCGGTTTTCAGCCATTCCTCAATTGCTTTAGAATTGGGGCATGGAACTTCAAAAGGTCATCTTGTATTACGGCTTCACGCCGTTGCATGACCCGGAAGCAACCAAACTCTGGCAGAAGACTCTCTGCGAATCACTGGGCCTCAAGGGCCGCATCATTATTAGTAAGCACGGCATCAATGGAACGCTGGGCGGCGATATGTCAGCCCTCAAGAAGTATGTAAAACTCACCAAGCAATATCCCGGCTTTCGCAAAATAGATTTCAAATGGTCTGATGGAACCGGCCAAGAATTTCCCCGCCTCTCAGTAAAAGTCCGTCCAGAACTCGTTGCCTTTGGTCACCCAGACGAGATCAAGGTTGATGAGAATGGCGTAGTAAATGGCGGCACCCACCTCAAGCCCTATGAAGTCGACAAGCTTGTGGAAGAGCGCGGTGAGGAAGTGGTCTTCTTCGATGGTCGCAACGCCTACGAAGCAAAGATCGGTAAGTTCAAAGATGCAGTAGTTCCGGATGTAGAGACTTCGCATGACTTCGTCGCTGAAATTGAATCCGGCAAATATGACCATATGAAAGATAAGCCAGTCGTCACTTATTGCACCGGTGGCATTCGTTGTGAAATCTTGTCAGCTGTGATGATCAACCGCGGCTTTAAAGAGGTCTATCAAATCGATGGTGGCATCGTGCGCTATGGAAATAAGTTTGGCGATCAATCCCATTGGGAAGGCTCGCTTTATATCTTTGATGGCCGCATGGCGGTGGATTTCACTGAAGATGCCAAGAAGGTTGGCAAGTGCGATGCATGTAGTGAATTCACCAATCAATTCCGCAACTGCTCCAATAAGAGCTGTCACACCTTGGTTCTGCTATGCGAGCCTTGCTCAACCAAGCCAGAGAATTTGGCCTGTACTCATGATCAAAGCCGCAAGCGAGATACAGAATTAATTGGCTAATTAATTTAGCAAGTGACTAAAGTATTTAGCGGGTAACGCGAAATAGATTGATCGGCAACAACACTGCTACGCCGATAGGCAATATCCACCAACCATTGGTACCGCCGTGGAAGGCAAGATTGGTCGCCTCCATAGAGGCTAGAACAATCAAGGTTCCGATTAAGTCATCGCCGATAAGGAAGTCATACCAAAAATACCCAAAGTCCTTCACGACCTTTATTACTCCCCTGTCTTCAACAACCGCCTTTGCATCAGCCTCATCGAAATCTTGGACGTTGACAATTGAGCTCTTTGCATTCGTTAGTGATTTTACGGAGGCGGCTTTGTTAGCTTGCTTAGCTTTCTTCGCCTTTAACAGGGTAATTAAAACCAGAGAAACCAGGACCATGAACGGAATGATTCCTAATAGTGAAAGATCTTTGTGTGGCCACTGCGCGCCAGCACCTTCGGCTCCCCAGAAAATTCCAAAGCTGGTTAACATAATTCCAACAACAAACTTCATTTGATTCTCTGGCACTCGGGCAAGCGGTTTACGAAGAGCAGCTCCAGCAATCACGACAACTAGTACCGCAGCGATCGCCGCAACCGATGCCAGTCCGACGCGATGTTGAATGGTGCCAAAGGTCAAAACTATAAATGCGACTTCTAACCCTTCAAGTAGTACGCCTTTAAAGGAGAGCGTGAAGGAGTACCAATCATGTACTCCAAATCGCTTACCCTCGTTGGCTTTTCGGGCGGCGGCGATCTCCTCTTGAAAGATTGCATCTTCATCATGCAAAGCTTTATATCCACTAGCTCGCAAGATTGCCTTACGCACCCACTGCAGCCCAAAGACCAAAAGCAATCCGCCAACAAAGAGTCGAAGTGAATTAATTGGAAGATGTGAAATAGAAGGACCAAAGGCGCCAATCACCACGGCTAAGACTGTGAGCGCCGATCCCGTGCCCATGAGCGAGGACTTCCAGTCTCGCGCGGTGCCGGCCGCCAAGACGATGGTGGTTGCCTCGACCGCTTCAACCGCACATGCTAGAAAAACGGAGATAAAGAGCGCTAAACCGGTCATGCCTCATTCTATTGCTGCTCGGCGTATTACGTGATTAAACGCTTTTTCCAATCAATTCGAGTCAGTAGGTATATCCCAATCAGCATCAAAATTTGAAGTGCAATCCCCCATGGCGATTTAAAGGAATCCATCACTATTTCACCAAGCCCGTGGCTCTTGAGCTTTGAAGCGCCAGCAACAAAAAATCCATAACTCACTATTCGTCCCGAGAAGAATGAGAGCGTCAGCGGAATAATCCGAGCACCTATCAGGCCCGCGGCTTCAAAGAGTTGCGCTGAGGGCAGCGGCGAAAGGGCAAAGAGAGCTAATCCAAAGATGTGATGCGAGGTGCGCCGATTCAGCACTTCTCCTGCAGCTGCCAAATTCTCCCGTTGTTTGGTGGATACAAATCTCCGCAACTTTCCAGTTAAGAAAGCCAGAGACGCTCGACCGGATGCCGATGAGGCGGCACCAACGAGCACTAATGGGAGTGCCGGAATTTCCGAACCCAAACGAAAGTAAACCAACACCGTCCAGGTTGGCGGGGCAAAGGCCGGGGCGAGATTGAATGAGAACACAACGAGAATTAGGGAGAGATAAGCCCAAAGCGTTGAATTACCCACGCCTGCAATCTACTCCGCCCGCACGGCAAAGCCAGCCCTTATCTATTATCAGCCCCCTGCGATAAACTCCTCGTGTGATTGAGTACAACGAGGATGACGAGTACGACGAGGAGGCGCCGGAGGTAAAGCGCCATCGTTCGGCCAAACTCATCGTTGGCGCAATCTTGATTGTCATCGCTGGAATCACAACAACCGTTGCAGCAAACATCACCATTAATGCAAAAAAGGGAACTGAATTCGGTCAAGGACTTTTCCGTATCTCTGCTTGCGATCAATGGGTTGGCCTTAAGCCGATGTACACCGCTCCGATTTATTCCGGCAACTCTCGCGTCAGTGGTATCACCATCATGGGTCTTGATGCCGCAAACTGCAAAGGCGTAGATTTCAAAATGCAGTTCTTCCAAACCGGAAGTGCAACACCACTAGATATTTTTGTTGATTCAAATGGAGCAAACTCAAACCGAGTCATGCTTCGCGTCTGCAAGGTTTGCACCATCGTGACAAATACGGATCGCCAAAACGCAATCTCCATCATCAACAGTGCCGGACAGAACGTTGGCTATGACGATGGCTATGAGTACCTGGACTTCGACCCCGCCACCGGTAACTACCTCTGGACCTTAACGATTCCACCGGCTACCCCGCTGGCCACCATGTCTGCGGTAAATAAGGACACGGTCGAGTCCGCTAGCTACTAATTCCCGCGCTATCCCCCGCTATCCCGCATTACCTTGCTCACTTGAGCCAGCCTCCGACCCTTTCTGAGAATGAATTGCAGATACCTATCTATTAAACTGACCGTCTAATGAAGCGCGCTGCCTATACCTCCACGCAGTCGGGGCTGATGCAGCGAGCGACAAAGGCTCTGCTTATCGCTCTGGTCATTGGCCTTCTCCAAATAATTCAAGGCCCCGCGCTCTTATTAAATGCCAATGCGCTTTCTACTGTGGGATCTGGTGCTTGCGCTTCTCAAGTTGATAGCGCCGCCAATGTAAAGGTCTACTCATCGACTTCGCGATGCATTCTGGAATTTGATGCAACTACGCAATGGACTCCCCCTGTCGGCGTCTACACAATTCAATTCCTTACCGTTGGCGGCGGCGGAGCTGGCGCTGGTGGTCGCGGTGGTGGTGGTGGCGCTGGTGGCTTAGAAACAGGAACAACAACGGTTGTTGGAACAACTATGTCAATGACTGTTGGTACGGGCGGAGTCGGAAATACTGGACTTGGTGGAAACGGAACTGATTCCTACTTTGGATTAATTACCCACGCATATGGTGGTGGTGCCGGTGGAACGTCATTTGGTTCCACCAATAACGCCGTTGGCGGAAGTGGTTCATATGGTTCAGGTGGCGGCGCGGGTATTTATCAAAACGCTAGCACCTCTGGCTGGGCTGGCGGAGCTGGAACTCCTGGCCAGGGAAATAGCGGTGGTGGTTCTGGATATCCCTACGCATCTTTAGGCACCGCTTCTACAAATTATGACACCGTGCGAAATGCCGCGGGTGGTGGTGGCGCTGGAAGTGCTGGTGTCTCTGCACAAGGCGGATACTCCGGACAAAGTTGGAACGTTTCGATGACTGGTCTTCCTACAGCTCGAACTCCAGATGGCGGAAGTGGATTGACTGTAAACATCACCGGTACTTCCACGTGTTACGCAGCAGGTGGTGGCGGTTCATTTGGATATTTTTATAAATCAACGGAATGGTCTAACTATTACTCAGCCGGTAAAGGTGTTGGAGGTGGATGTGGTGGCGCCGCGATTGGCGGAACGGGCGGCGACTATTCATCAAATACTTCCGGTGCGGCCGGAACGGCAAATACCGGTTCTGGTGGAGGCGCCGGAAACGTTGATCCAGTTGCTTACTCGGGCTCCCCGGGCGGTTCTGGTGGCTCTGGCGTTATCGTCGTCTCTTGGCTCAAAACTTCAGTCAATACAATCACTTCACCACTAACTCAAACTGTGATGCGTGGAGATACCTTCACAATGACCGCATCCGGGACTCCGGATTATGCGGGTGTCACTCGATATTGGCAGTGGCAGCGCTCTCCTGATGGTGGTATCACTTGGAACAACACAGGTGCTGCGGATACCAGAACAACCACGACTTACGTTGATACGGCCACTACTTCCCTCAATGGCTATCAATACCGCGCCTTTTACACGGATACCGATGGAGTTACATCAGATACGGGCACAACAAGCGTCGCAATTCTGACGGTAACGCAGCCGCCAACATCGGCCGATACTGATACTGCTCTGACTTTGAATGGCTCGCAGTATGGCTATTCAAGTCCTACTCCTGCGCTGGGAGATACCTTCACCATTGAAGCATGGGTTAAACCAACCAACGGTTGTGTTGGCTCAACGCTGCAGCGAATCATTAGAAAATTAAACTTCATTGATATCAACTGTCACGATGGCAGATTTTGGGCAAATGGTTATCTCTCCAATGGAACTCTCAGCGGCGAGATGGATCTCAATATAAATGTCGAAACTAATACCTGGCAGCACATTGCAATCACCCGCTCGCCTTCAGATAACTATGTCTATATGTACTACAACGGCAGTACTACTGGCGCAGCTAACGTAATGATGTCATCTACCCGCAACTTATCTGGTGCTTGGTATATCGGTGCATCTTCTAGTGGCACTGAAAGTTTTAACGGGCAAATTGATGAAGTAAAGATTTGGAATACTGCGCGCACTGCTGCAAACATTAAATCCGACATCCGTACATACACTCCCTCAAATTCAACGGGGTTAGTTGATTACTGGGACTTTAACGATTTAATAACCAATAAAGGTTTCGATCGGGCAAGTTCAGCCGTTGGCCTATCTGATTTATTCCTTATCAACTCTCCAACGCTGACGGAAAATAGGGTCGTTGATACAACCACTGTTGTTGGTGTAACTATTCAAAAGTTTCCGCGCACATATTTAACAATTAATGGCGGATGGAAATCTCCCGTTATCCCAGGCTCCATTCGCGCACTAGAAGTTGCTGGTGGTGGTGCGGGAGGTGCCGATCGCGGTGGCGGTGGCGGTGGCGGTGGTCGCATCTACTCAATTCTCAATTCAATACCCTCGATTGAAACAATTGTTGTGGGTATGGGCGGCAATGGCTCAACCCAAAGCAATCCTGGCTTCAGCGGTGAATCATCCACTTTGGGAAATGTCATTGCACATGGTGGTGGTGCAGGTGGAACTAGCCCATCTGCCACACCTGGAGCTGGAAGCGGATTAGCAGGCGGTTCTGGTGGTGGTGGATCATTCTC
>CAIUHB010000008.1 GCA_903898855.1 uncultured Actinomycetes bacterium
TCAATAGAGTTTCGGCGGCCATAGCGAGAGGGAAACGCCCGGTCCCATTCCGAACCCGGAAGCTAAGCCTCTCAGCGTCGATGGTACTGCAAGGGGGACCTTGTGGGAGAGTAGATCGCCGCCGGACATCATTTATAAAAGCGCCTGTTGTTAATTCAACGGGCGCTTTTTTTATGCCCAGTTTCGTACTATCCACATTATTTGTTGATTGAGAATTGCACCTATCAAAAGTGTTCAATAGTTCGTGCATGACAAAGAGAGAACCTGTTAAGAGCGCTGTTAAGAAGAATGTGAATGAAACATCGAAAAAGGAGATACCCAACGACGACTTTGAGTCGGTCAACGAAGTTCATTTAATTGGCCGAGTGAGCGCAACTCCGGTTGAGCGAGAGATGCCCAGCGGAGATAAGGTCGTCGAATTTCGACTCATTATTGGCCGGCCCTCTTCTCGCGGGAGTAAGCGAGAGGTAGATACTCTCGATATCGCCGCATGGAGCGCCAAGAGTAGGCGCTCAGCTCTCGGACTTAAAGCGGGAATCTGGGTGGAGGTGGATGGAGCAGTCCGCCGGCGCTTCTGGCAAGCACCCACAGGACTTGCGAGCCGTTGGCAGGTAGAAGCGCACACCTTGACCCGCCTTTAGATAGGTTTAGCTCATGAACGAAAACTTCAATTCCGGCGAAAATCTTGCCCCAGAGAAGGTCAATATCGAATCGGTAAAACGACGGATTGCTGATATTTCCACTCTTCCACTTGAGAGCCATAGCCAAGAGTTTGAGGAAGTGCATGCAGATCTGCAACGCGCGCTCACTCAGATTGATGGACTCTAGAGATTTACTCTCACACTGTATGAAGACTCGTCTAGATGCTGAATTGGTTCGCCGAGGTTTAGCACGATCTCGTGATCACGCCGCTGATTTGATTGAATCGCGTTCAGTGATTGTTGGAGGAATTCCAGCAACAAAGCCAGCATCCCAAGTTGACGCTGAAACCTCCATTAAATTGCAGGGGGAGCGCGATGATTTCGTTTCACGAGGTGGGCATAAATTAGCTGGTGCACTTGATGCCTTCCCCGAAGTAATTGTTGCGGGCAGAAGAGCGCTTGATGCTGGAGCTTCGACGGGCGGATTTACAGATGTACTTCTCAAACGCGAAGTAGATCATGTTGTTGCAGTCGATGTTGGTTACGGTCAGATGGCTTGGGAGATTCGACAAGACCCACGGGTGACTGTGCTTGATCGAACCAACGTTCGTCATCTAACTATTGAGCAAATTGGTGAACCAGTTGACTTAATCGTCGCGGATTTATCTTTTATTTCTCTCACTTTGGTTCTCCCAGCTCTGGTCTCGGTCTCAAAAACCAGCGCAGATTTTTTAGTGATGGTTAAGCCGCAATTTGAGGTAGGTCGAGAGCGACTTGGCGCTGGCGGGGTAGTTCGGGATCCGATTTTGCGAAAATCTGCAGTGCAAGAGGTGGCAGATTCGGCCTACGATATGGGACTTGGCTGTCTTGGCGTAGTAGCAAGTTCACTTCCGGGACCATCTGGAAATGTTGAATATTTCCTCTGGCTCAAACGAGGCGCGCCAGAGTTGTCACAGGAAAAGTTAGATCGTGCAATTGAGGAGGGTCCAGCCTGATGTCTAATGCTCAATCCATCCTCTTTGTCATACATCCATCCCGAGCTGAGGCAGCCCACTATGCCGCAGAACTTCAGACTCTGCTTTTGGCTGCGGGTTGTCAGGTCTTTACAAATAATCATTCACTACTTCCCTCTGCTCCAGAGCACGCAAGCGGTAATCGTTATGACTTAGTAGTTGTGCTCGGGGGAGATGGCACCATCCTGCGTGCAGCTGAATTGCTGGGCGAGAACACAACTCCAATTCTTGGTATTAATTTAGGAAATGTTGGCTTCCTGGCTCAAGTAACTCGGCCAACGATGGAAGATTTAGTTTCAGCTATCGTCAATCGTCGCTTTCATTTCGAGCCACGCTTAACGGTGACTTACTCGGTTTACCGAGATGGAGAGTTGCTAACAAAAGGTTGGGCGCTTAATGAGGCGACGGTTGAACGAGGAAGCAATCAGATGGTTGAACTCTTCGTCCAGATCGATAACCGTCCACTATCTATGTGGGGTTGCGATGGAGTCATTTGTGCGACTCCAACTGGTTCAACTGCTTACGCCTTCTCCGCCGGTGGGCCTGTGGTGTGGCCGGAGGTAGATGCATTAGTTCTTCTGCCCCTAGCAGCACATGCGCTCTTCTCTAGGCCAATGGTGATTTCGCCGGATTCTCAGATAGTTGTTGAGATTGAATCTGCCACTGCTGAGATTTCAGCTGATGGCATGCGTCGAACCCAATTGTTGAAGGGCGATCGAATCATTCTCACTCGTAGTCCGGAAAAGGTAAATCTTGTATATATTCAAGATGGTGTATTCACAGACCGCTTAGTTGCAAAGTTCAAATTGCCTGTCGAGGGTTGGCGTGGTGAAGCGAAGTAGTTCACTAGAGCAATTAACTATTAAATCCCTCGGCGTTATTGAGAGCGCAGAGTTGGAGTTTGGTCCGGGATTAACGGTTCTCACCGGTGAAACTGGCGCCGGCAAGACCATGGTGCTCACTGCCATTGGTTTGATTCTTGGTGGTAAGGCAGATTCCGATTTTGTTCGTACCGGCTCTGAACGTTTGAGCGTAGGCGCGCTTTTCAATGTTGGCGAAGAATTAGCAACTCAAGTTGAAGAAATTGGTGGAGTCGTTGAGGATGGCGAACTCACGATTTCTCGTGGCGTGAGTGATGCAGGTAAGTCTCGCTCCACGCTGGCTGGGGTAGTTGCTACAAATGCTCAACTCAGTGAGCTGGGTCAGAATTTAGTTGAGATTCATGCCCAATCAAGTACAGCTCGATTGGCAAAAAATTCAGTGCAGCGAGAGTTGCTCGATCGCTTCGGCGGCAATGAAGCTGTGCTATCTCAATATCAGAGCGTTCTCGCTACCTATAAAGAGTTGCACTCTCGAATTGCAGTATTGAAATCCCAGTTGAAGGAGCGAGACTCAGAGCTGGAAGCTATTGCAACATTCCTCGCAGATTTCAATAAGGTAACTCCTGTTGCGGGTGAATTAGAAGCCATCGATAATGAGATTTCAAAGCTCGGTTCGGTAGAGGCCATACATGCCGACTTATCTCTGGTTCTTTCGCTGCTCTCTGATGATGACACTTCCGTCACTAATTTGCTTAATCAGGCGCGCAAACCTTTGGAAGGGCTGCGCGAAAAAGATCTGGAACTCGATCCACTCATTGATAATTTTCTCGAGGCGCACTATTCACTTCAAGAAAGCGCGGGGGAGATTGCACGTTATTTATCCTCGCTGGAGGCTGATCCAGCACGCTTTGAGTACTTACAGCAACGCAAAGCTGCCATCACTGCACTGTTGAAGAAGCATGGTAAGGGTTCTGATAAAAATGCGGCATATCTCCAACTTATTGAAGATGGCGCGAGTGCTTCTACTCGGGTAAAGGATTTGCAGGGTGGCGATGCACGTTTGGAAGAACTGGAAGCAGAACTGAATGTGGTTTTTGGTGAACTCGCAAAGGCGGCCAAAGTGCTCTCGGGTAAACGTCAGCAGGCCGCGGCAGATTTGGCTCTGAAGGTTTCAGTTGAATTAAAGGCACTTTCTATGCCTGCTGCCGAGTTTACAATTTCAGTCATTGCTTCTGATATGAAGGAAATAAGGAATTTCTCCGATACTGGAGTAGATGAGGTGCACTACCTCTTTGCTAGCCACCCTGGTGCAAATCCGCTACCGATCAACAAAGCAGCAAGCGGTGGCGAACTCTCTCGTATCATGTTGGCCTTAGAAGTTGTTCTTGCAGCCACTTCGCCAGTAGGTACATATATTTTCGATGAAGTAGATGCCGGCGTGGGTGGCAAAGCTGCGGTAGAAGTCGGCCGCAGATTGGCTGCGCTGGCTAAGAGCGCACAAGTTATTGTTGTTACTCACCTTGCGCAGGTAGCAGTTTGGGCAGATACGCACCTGGTCATCAATAAGGACCAATCAGGTTCGTACTCGCTAAGCAGCGTAATTAAAGTAGATGGGGCCAATCGGGCCCGGGAAGTTGCCCGCTTGCTCTCCGGGCAAGAAGATTCTCAAACCGCCCAGGAACACGCCGCCGAGCTTCTCAAAATGGCCGAGGCTAGTGTCTAGAACCATGATAAGTTAGCGGTCCATGACCACCTCTCATGTGACCAAGCATATATTCGTCACCGGAGGCGTCGCCTCTAGTTTGGGCAAGGGCCTCACCGCCTCAAGTCTTGGACGCCTTCTAACCTCGCGCGGTCTACGCGTAACGATGCAGAAGCTCGATCCATATCTCAATGTTGATCCAGGCACGATGAACCCATTCCAACACGGTGAAGTTTTTGTCACAGATGATGGCGCTGAAACGGATTTGGATATCGGGCATTATGAGCGTTTCTTAGATACAAATCTTCATGGCTCAGCAAATGTAACGACCGGTCAGGTCTACTCCAATGTGATTGCTAAAGAGCGACGTGGTGAATACCTAGGCGATACCGTTCAAGTTATTCCACACATCACCAATGAAATTAAAGAGCGAATTCGTGCGATGGCTGCGCCGGATATCGATGTGGTCATTACTGAGATTGGTGGAACCGTTGGAGATATCGAATCTCAGCCATTTCTAGAGGCAGCCCGGCAGATCCGCCAGGATGTTGGCCGAGAGAATGTCTTCTACCTTCACGTTTCTTTGGTTCCATATATCGGCCCATCGGGTGAGCTAAAAACTAAGCCAACTCAACACTCTGTCGCAGCGCTCCGTTCCATCGGTATCGCACCAGATGCGATTGTTATTCGCTCTGACCGCGAGATTCCAGATTCGGTTAAACGAAAGATTTCGGCGATGTGTGACGTGGATGCGGAGGCGGTAGTTGCTGCCGTTGATGCGCCTTCAATTTACGATATTCCTAAGGTGCTCTTTGCTGAGGGACTAGATGCTTATGTCGTTCGCCGACTCGGACTGCCGATGAAGGATGTCACGTGGGGGGAGTGGGATGGCTTACTCCAAGTTGTTCACCACCCGGCTCATCAAATCACGGTGGCGCTAGTTGGAAAATATATTGATCTACCGGATGCCTACCTCTCGGTTACCGAAGCGTTGCGCGCTGGTGGTTTTGGCAACAATGCAAAGGTAAATATCAAATGGGTTCCAAGCGATGAGTGCGAAACTCCGGCTGGCGCTAAGAGTCAGCTCGCTGATGTAGATGCAATTTGCATACCTGGTGGTTTCGGTGTTCGTGGAATTGAAGGAAAACTTGGGGCGCTCACTTATGCCCGAGAAAATAAAATTCCTACTCTCGGACTTTGCTTAGGTCTACAGTGCATGGTTATTGAAGCCGCTCGTAATCTTGCCGGAATTAAGGATGCAAGTTCGGCAGAATTCGATCCAGAGAGCGCTCACCCCGTGATCTCAACGATGGCTTCGCAAGAAGATATCGTTGCCGGTCGTGGCGATATGGGTGGAACTATGCGCCTTGGTCTCTATCCAGCTGATTTGGCTAAAGGTTCAATTGTTGAACGAGTTTATGGAGCTTCACAGATCAATGAGCGACACCGCCATCGATATGAGGTCAACAATAAATATCGCGAGCAGATTGGCGAAGCAGGTTTGAATTTTTCTGGATTATCCCCGGATAAATTATTGGTTGAATTTGTGGAGTTGCCAGAATCTATCCATCCGTTCTATGTGGGTACACAGGCACATCCAGAATTTCTCTCTCGTCCTACGCGTCCTCACCCGCTATTTCTTGGCTTAGTTGCTGCTGCCATAGCAAGACATGGAAAGTAACTTTTCGCTATTTCAATCATCTAGTGAGGATTACCTATCGCATCTCTCTGTTGAGCGAGCGTTAAGTCCTCATACCGTTGCTGCATATCGTCGTGACATCAAGAAGTTCTTAGAGTTTCTAGCAACAGTAGAGGGGTCAATTAACGCTTCGCTCACCAATCAAACGATGGAGAGTTATCTGGGGTGGTTACGCTCCCAAAAACCGCAATCTGAGTCTTCCATCGCGCGAAATATAGTCACGATTCGAAATTATTCAGCCTTCGTTGCCAAAGAGAATAAGGTCGATGACCCAATCCGAACATTTTCACCGCCAAAGATTCCTAAACGTTTGCCGAAGGCGCTTTCATATCAATCTGTCACAGCGCTGATTGAATTTTGCGGGCGGGAGAGCAATCCAATGTCATTGCGGGATAGTGCCCTGGTTGAACTTCTCTACTCAACTGGATCTCGAATTTCAGAAGTCTTGGATCTTAAACTCTCAGACCTGGATAAGTCGGAAGGCTCCCTTTTTGTCAGGGTTACCGGTAAAGGTTCGAAGACTCGAGTAGTTCCTGTTGGATCATTTGCCGCCCAGGCTGTCGATCAATATCTCGTTCGATTGCGACCCACTCTGGTAAAGAGTGAAGGGGGCAAGCGCGCCGAGCAGTTGTTCCTCAATAGAAGGGGTGGGAGACTAAGTCGACAAAGCGCTTGGCAGATAATTAGTTCGGCTGCTGTGGCACTAAAGATTGAGGAAGAAGTTAGCCCACATTCGCTGCGCCACTCTTTTGCAACGCACCTCTTGGATGGCGGCGCCGATATCAGAGTAGTTCAGGAGTTGTTAGGACATTCGTCTGTTACTACAACTCAGATTTATACCTTAGTGACAATCGATAAATTGCGTGAGAGTTATTCGTCGGCACATCCACGTGCGAGAGGGAATTAACGACCCCGCAAACGTCTTGCGATAATGCTTTGGTCACCCTTTGTCTCTAGATCCGCGATGATAATTGCTAGTGATTCGCGAACAATGCGACCGCGATCAACTGCTAATCCCAGATCGCCACGTAGTGCAAGTCGTGCTTGCTCAAGATCATAAAGTTCTTCGGGGGAGAGATAGACAGTAATTTTCTCATCATGGCGTTCGCGACCACTTGGCGAACGATCGAAACCATTAACTCTACGACGAGGAGTGGTGCGTACGGATTTCTTTGCAGCAGGAAGAAGTGTCTCAACTGGTGCCTCTTCGGCTGCAATTGTTTTGTGGGCAGGTACTGCGCTTAAGGTAGTTGTTTGACGAAAGAGTTCGTCGGCTCCTGGAAGTGTGACTCTGCGGCTCATTTAATTAGCTCCTCCTCGAACGATAAGTTCTCGCGCTAGTCGACGATATGAATTTGCGCCAGCAGAGCTGCTAGCAAAGGTTGTGATTGGTTGGCCTTTCACGGTGGATTCCGAGAAACGAACCGTGCGAGCGATCACAGTATCTAATAAGAGATCTGGGAATTGTCCTGAGATTAGCTCAAGTACATCTTTAGAGTGGGCAGTTTTGCGTTCAAACATCGTCGCCAAGATTCCATAGACTTCAAGATGAGGATTGATTGCAGCCTTAATCTTTTCAATGGTTGTTGTTACAAGTTGCAGTCCAAGAACTGCGAAGAATTCACATTCCATTGGGATGATGACGCCATCAGAGGCGGTAAGAGCGTTCACCGTAAGAGTGCCGAGTGAAGGCGAGCAATCGATGAGTACATCATCATATGAAGTGAGAATCGGTGCCAAAATCTTGCGAAGCATTAACTCTTTAGCGATCTCTGATGCGAAGCGACTATCTGCACCAGCAAGGTCATAGTGACCGCGAATGAAATCTAGCCCCGGAACGCTTGATTTTAAGATGGTTCCGCGAACATCCTCATTGAGATCATTGAGTAAGTGCCAGATTGAACCCTGCTGCTCATCAATGGCTGGTTTGGTAATACCTAGTCCTGATGTCATCGATGCTTGTGAATCAAAGTCGATAAGTAATACTCGGCGGCCCATTTCGGCCAATGCGGCACCTAGATTGATGGTTGTCGTTGTTTTACCGACACCACCCTTTTGATTAACAATTGAGATTACGCGCGCCTTGTTCTCTTTGGGAGCTCCTGGATTTTCAGGAAAGGTCAGCGGCTTGCGGCCAAGAATTACCGAGGTAGAGGAGGCCTCTTCGTCGCGATTTGTCGATTTAGCGTCGAAGCGAGAAACCTCTTGAGAGCTTTTTGCCATGGCTGGACTCTACGGCGATGCGATTACCGTAGCAAGCGCGAGTGAAGTACCTTTCTCGCATGAATGAGGGGGAGAATTTGAGCGCAGAATTAGCGCCGCAAGCCACCTCGACGGAGGCCTCGCAAGTCTCCCAGGGCTCCCAAGGCCCAGAAGGCCCGGAAACCGCTGAAAATAAAGGCTTCTCCGTCCATCTTCAGAATTTCGATGGCCCCTTCGATCTGCTCCTCCAGCTCATAGCCCGTCACAAGATGGATGTCACCGAGGTGGCACTCGGTGTAGTGACCGATGATTTCATTGCCTATATTCGAGCTCTAGAAGGCTCTGAGGAGGGCTGGGACCTCGATCAGACCACTGAATTCCTGGTTGTGGCAGCTACCCTGCTAGACCTGAAAGCCGCCCGCTTGCTCCCATCTGGCGAAATTGAGGATGAGGGAGATCTCGCCCTACTTGAGGCTCGAGACCTCCTATTTGCTCGTCTGCTCCAATATCGAGCTTTTAAGCAGATCGCTTCCATATTTTCCGACCGACTCAGCTACGAAGAGAAGAGCTTTGCTCGAGTCGTTGCTCTGGAAGCTCACTTCACCCAGCTCTTGCCCGAGGTCCTGATCGGGGTCGGCGCCGAGCGTTTTGCGGCCATCGCCCAGCGAGTACTGAGCCCGAAGGTCACACCAGTCGTAACGATCGACCATATTCACCGTCCTTTGGTGAGCGTGACGGAGGAGGCCACGCGCATTGTGGAGCACCTGCGCAAGAGCGCTCGATTAACCTTCCGAAACTTGGTTGGGGACGCTGACAGCACCTTGGTCGTCGTAGCCAGATTCCTTGCGCTTCTAGAGCTCTATCGGGAAGGCGTTCTCAGGTTCGAACAGGTAATCGCACTCGGCGAACTCCATATCACCTGGGTAGGAAGCGTCGATGGGGAAGTAACCGTTAGTGATGAGTTTGATATACCCGTAACTCCAGTAGAAGATGAGACAAAAGAGGAAGATAATGTCTAATTCTGAACTTCATAGATCGCTCGAAGCGATTCTCATGGTCGTAGATGAGCCGGTTTCAGAGGTCATTCTCGCCCAGATTACTGAGACTCCCACAGAGCAGGTTCTAGCCACACTGGAAGAGCTCGCTGCGGGGTATCGTAACGAGGGGCGAGGCTTTGATCTCCGCCAAGTGGCAGGCGGATGGCGTTTCTATAGCCACCCGGATCTTGCTCCCGTTGTAGAGAAGTTCGTTTTAGATGGTCAGCAATCTCGCCTCACTCAAGCGGCGTTGGAGACTCTGGCAGTTATCGCCTACCGCCAACCAATCTCGCGCGCCCGTGTTTCAGCGATTCGTGGTGTAAATGTCGAGGCTGTTATGAAGACCTTGGTAACCCGTGGTTTAGTGGAAGAGGCTGGCCAGGAGCCCGAGAGTGGCGCCATCTTGTATCAAACAACCTCGTTCTTCCTCGAGAAGCTTGGACTCAACCAGGTGAGTGACCTCCCTGCCCTTGCTCCATTCCTTCCTGATGTTGATGGCCTCGATGAAGTACTCGCCACACTTACTGATTAGCGAAAGCTCAACTAGTACTCTAGACTTTCTCGCATAGCCCCTGAGGGCTTCTTTAGCGAATTGAGGTCTGCCGTGATGGCAAATACTGAAGCATTAGTCCGTCTCCATAAAGTTCTTGCTGATGCAGGCGTTGCTAGCCGCCGGGGGAGCGAGGAGCTGATCTCCCAAGGGCGAGTCTCCGTAGATGGCGTACAAGTATTAGAGCAGGGACTTAAAATTAATCCGAAAATCTCTATAGTTGAGGTTGATGGTGAGCCAATTCGTGCGGTAAAGACTAAGACTTATCTTGTTTTTCATAAGCCAGCTGGGGTTATTTCCACCATGTCAGACCCCGAGGGACGCCCAAACCTAGGAGACTTCTTTAAGAGCCGTAATGAGCGACTTTTCCATGTGGGTCGCCTGGATAAGGAGAGCGAAGGGCTCATCTTGTTAACCAATGATGGCGACCTAGCGCATCGCGCAACCCATCCCTCTTATGGCCTTATCAAGAAATATGTGGTCGAGGTTGAGGGGGTCATCAATAAAGAGGTGATTTCTACACTTCTTAAGGGCGTAGAGCTGGAAGATGGAATGGCTAGAGCACTCACCGTTGAGGTTCTGCGCGAAGTCAATCCCAAGCATTTCTGGGTGGAGGTCTCGATCCATGAGGGTCGTTTCCATATCGTTCGCCGTATGTTCGAGGCCCTTGAAATTGAGGTCCTGCGCCTGATCAGAAACGAGTTCGGTCCTATCACTCTCGATGAGACCAAAGAGGGGCGTTGGCGCGTTCTCTCTGAGGTGGAAATCAATAAACTATTTACAGCTTTAAAGTTAAATCAATAAATCGAAAATACCAAAGACCATTTGACGGTTTAGCGACAAAGTACGGTCAATATTTAAGTATCTAAATCGATAATTTGATGCGTCAAATCATCTTGAAAATATATTTGTCGATTTTAAGAATTTCATACGATAGCAGCGCTTCAAAATGTCGATAATATCAATACCATTTTATAGATAAAACCTTTAAATAACATACCGGTTAATTGTTATCCCTTCGAGGCTGGATTGCTCTATCCTTGAGGCATGTTGAGCAGGGGAATCCGTGGGGCGACCACCTTGAAAGAGGACTCTGCCCAAGAGATGAGCGAGGTTGTGGTTGAGCTACTCACAGCCATGCTTACCGAGAACGAGGTAAGTATTGACCACATCTCCTCAATTCTCTTCACCGCTACACCTGATATTCATTCAATATTTCCTGCCGCCGCTGCCAGAGAACTCGAACTCAGCCAAGTTCCTCTGATCTGTGCACAGGAACTCGAGATCACAGGTGCGCTAAAGATGGCTATTCGTGTACTAATGACGGTCAACACTGAACGCAGTGCTTCGGAAATTTCACATATCTACCTACGTGGTGCGACGGGCTTACGGCCTGATCTCAAGAACGCGTAAAAGCCGATTATGCGAATTAAAGTAGTCGGCGCTGGCTTAATTGGAACCTCACTAGCGCTTGCTCTTAAAGCATCTGGCCATCAAATCCTTTGCTTCGATAAAGACCCTAACGCCCAAAGCCTTGCCCGGGAATTAGTTGGCACTCGTGAACTAGATGGTTCTCCTGAGTTAATAATTGTTGCAACCCCAATTCCATCCATTCTTCCTACCTTGCTAGCGGAATTTGAGTCAAACCCTGAAGCAATGTTTATGGATATCGGTGGCTTAAAGTCTAATCTTCTACATAACATTGAAGAGTTTCCGGACATATCTCATCGCTTTATCTCACTTCATCCAATGGCCGGGCGGGAAATCTCAGGCGCAAAGTCGGCCCGTGCAGATCTTTTTGATGGTCGCGCAGTTTTGATCACGCCTACCTCAGAGTCCGCGGACGAGGTTTTAACTTTGGCCAAGCAGCTTGTAAAAGAGATTGGAGCTCAGGGTTACCTCTTGGCTCCGAACGAACATGATCGGGTTATCGCTCTTGTTTCGCATTTGCCGCAGGCCGTCGCTTCAGTTCTTGGGGCAACTCTGGCTAACCGTGACCCATCGGAACTCGCCTTTGCTGGAGGGGGTTTAAGAGATACCAGCAGACTTGCTTCCTCTGATTCCAAACTTTGGCGAGAGCTGTTAATGGAGAATTCGGCGCAATTTATCTCTGTCGCACGAGATTACTTGGCTAATTTCAATGCGTTGATAGAGAGAGTTGAAGCGAGTGATGGCGAAGGTATTGAAGCGATATTAAGCCAAGGTAGAGCAGGTAGAGAAGCTATTCCAGGAAAACACGGCGGCAAGAGCCGCGAATACACCTACTTGCCAATCGTGATCGATGATAAGCCAGGTCAGCTCGCGAAAATTTTCGAAGAATGCGCGCGTGCAAATGTCAACGTTGAAGATCTAACAATCGAACACAGTCCTGGACAAGAAAAAGGTTTGGTTACTCTCGCCCTTTCAAGTTCTGATGCGGTTAATCTACACAAGCATCTTCTTGAAACTAGTTGGCGAGTTCAAGCGCCTTACACCCATTAAGGTTGTGCCATGGCCGGAATAATTGTTGCTATTGATGGCCCAAGCGGTTCAGGTAAATCAAGCACCGCCAAAACCCTCGCTAAGCGAGCCAATTGGAGTTATTTAGATACCGGTGCGTTGTACCGGGCCGCAACATGGCTAGCGCTTAAAAATAATCTTGAACAACCTTTTGAGATTATTGCCGCCCTTAAAACCGAGCCAATACGTTTTGATACCAATCCAGATAATCCAACGATTCATTGTGGAGATATCGACATAACGACTGAGATTCGGTCACTTCGTATTACCGATCAAGTAAGCATTTACAGTCAGATGAAAGAGTTACGCGATTATCTCGTTGGTATGCAGCGAGAAGTTATCGAGAACGCGATAGGCGGAATCGTTGTCGAGGGACGAGATATCGGAACTGTTGTAGCGCCGGAAGCTCATCTCAAAGTTTTTCTTTATGCTGATTTAGAAGCGCGTGCAGCACGTCGCGAATCCGAATTAGATGGCGTAAATACCGAAACCGTGACAGCCTCTTTGGATAATCGAGATGCTATTGATTCCACTAGAAAAATTTCACCGCTTCGTCCCGCTCCGGATGCGCTTGAACTCGACTCGACTCTTCTCAATTTGGAAGAAGTTGTTGAAATTATCTGGGAATGGCTAAAACGAAAGAATTTGCTCGGATTGCCTACGGTTGCCGTGATCGGCCGGCCAAATGTTGGAAAGTCAACGCTGGTGAATCGAATTATCGGTCGTCGCGAAGCAATCGTCGAAGACACTCCTGGAGTTACCCGTGATCGCGTTAAGTACGAGGCGGAATGGAATGGTCGCCGCTTTCTTTTAATTGATACCGGTGGCTGGGAAGCACATCCAGAAGGAATCTCGGAGAAAATTACAGCTGGTTCGCAGGCGGCGATTGAAGAGGCGGATGTCGTTCTCTTTGTTGTGGATGCCCAAGTTGGCGCGCTTGATGAGGATGAGTCTTTAGTTACCAAACTTCGTCAAGCACACAAGAAAGTTCTACTTGTCGCTAACAAAGTTGATGGCCAAGGTGAAGAATCCGATGCTCATGCACTGTGGAATCTTGGACTTGGTGAACCACATTTCGTTTCAGCACTTCATGGTCGTGGCGCGGGCGATTTGCTCGACTTCCTTGTTAAACAACTGCCAGAGATTGGCTCAGAAAAACCAGATGATGGTTTTAGACGAGTCGCGTTAGTTGGTCGTCCCAACGTTGGTAAATCAAGTTTGTTAAATATTTTGGCTGGTGAATCTCGAGTTATCGTCGACGATGCAGCAGGTACGACTCGAGATCCAGTTGATGAGCTGATTGAGATTGCCGGAGATACGTGGCGATTTATTGATACCGCCGGAATTAGAAAGCGCGCGCATCAAGATTCTGGAACCGATTATTACGCATCGCTTCGAACGGCTTCAGCGCTAGAGCGTGCGGAAGTTGCAGTTGTAGTACTTGATGCTTCAGTGCCGATCACCGAACAAGATCTACGCATCTTGACCATGGTGGAAGAAGCTGGACGAGCACTTGTAATTGTTATGAATAAGTGGGACTTGGTTGATGAGGATAGACAACTCCAACTCGATAAAGAGATGGAGCGCCAACTCGATCGTTTCCCATGGGCGCAACGAGTCAACGTCTCGGCGCGAACTGGTTGGCATAGAGACCGCTTAGCACCAGCTCTTCGAACTGCACTTTCCAGTTGGGAGAAGCGCGTGCCTACTTCAAAGCTCAACTCATTCCTTGGCGCACTTATCTCTGCAACTCCACCACCAGTTCGAAGTGGAAAGCAACCAAAGATTCGTTTTGCTACTCAAGCCGCTATTGCGCCTCCGAAGTTTGTCGTCTTTGCTACTGAGTGGGTTGAGCCTTCCTACCGCCGCTTTATCGAACGCCGCTTACGCGAGGAGTTCGGATTCCCGGGCAGCCCAGTCGAAGTTGTCGTTAAAATTAAGGAACGCGATTAACTTTCGCATTAAGTACTATATGAGGGCTGCTAGAAATAGCAGTTCCGGGATGTAGCGCAGCTTGGTAGCGCACCAGGCTGGGGGTCTGGGTGTCGCAGGTTCAAATCCTGTCATCCCGACTCAACTGAAAATAAGGGGGAGAGATGCACAACGATAACTCCTCGCGGATTCTTACCATTCCTAATGCGCTTACTATTTTGCGAGCACTTGGTATTCCACTCTTTCTCTATGTATATCTGCATCTGCACCATCCATTACTAAGTTTTTGGATCTTGGGCCTGGGCGCAGTAACTGATTATCTCGATGGCAAATTAGCTAGAGCTCTTCACCAGGAATCAAAACTCGGTGCAGCCCTCGATCCTGCCATTGATCGGCTGTACATCGTTTCTACGATTATCGCCTTGGCGATTCAATCGGTAATCCCGTGGTGGATTGTCGTCACTCTTGTAGCGCGCGACCTAGTCCTTGCCATCATTCTGGCCGGATATCGTAAAGTCACCGGAAAATTGTTCATTGTCACCTACTTGGGCAAGGCGGCAACCTTCAATTTGCTCTACGCATTTCCGATGTTGCTGCTATCTGGACCAACCGGAGTGCCTCGTATCTGGGGGATATTTGGTTGGGCATTTGTTATTTGGGGAATAGGCCTATACCTTCTCACCGGATTTCAGTACGCTGCATTAGGATTAGCCAGCACCATCTGGAGGCGTGGAGAAACCGCGTTTTCAAGAATTTCGAGTTAGGGGAAAACCATGTCATCGATTCCAAGTGAATTGCAATTTACAAAGGAACATGAGTGGGTAAGTGCAACCTCTAATCCAAATGTGGTTCGTTTCGGTATTACCGACTACGCCCAAGGTGCATTGGGAGATATCGTCTATATCCAGATGCCAAAAGTTGGCCAAGCCCTTACTGCAGATTCTGTCTGTGGCGAAGTGGAATCCACAAAGAGCGTTTCCGAGATTTATTCGCCAGTCACCGGCAAGGTAATAGCGGTCAACTCTGATCTCGATAAGGCGCCGGAGGCGATTAACTCGGATCCATATGGTGCTGGCTGGATTGCGGATATTGAAATCTCTGCACCTGCAACCAATTTGCTTTCAGCAGCTGAGTACACAGCACTCACGGCTTGACCGTATCTCGCTCGGTGGCCTAGTGTCAGCCTCTAGTTGAAGTCGAGAATTTTCGACTTAATGTGAGGAGAAGGGGAGCGATGAGCGCAGATAAAGCGAGCAATTCAGCTGACTCTAAAGGTTCCCATTCCGAACTTACCTCAACTGTTCACCTCTCATCCCTTAAGCCAGTTCCTGGAGAGCTCGACTCCCAGGCCTTGCTGGCCTCGCTCTCGCCAGAGCTCGCTCAAATCGTCAACCAGCTCGAACCCGACGTAGCGATGTTTATTGTTCTTGCTGGTCCAGCTCTCGGCGGTCGCTATCTACTCGATGGTGAAGTAACTACCGTTGGCCGCGAGAGTTCAAATGAGATTCTGCTCGATGACATAACAGTCTCTCGAAAACATGCAGTAATTAAGAAAACTAATGGCTCATATGCAATAGAAGATCTACGAAGTCTAAATGGAACATATGTGAACGCTAAAGCTGTTGCAACTTCCTCCTTGCGCACCGGCGATGAAGTTCACGTTGGAAAATATCGACTCACTTTTTTCCAAGGAGGAAAATAATGGCTGTACCAGCACGCGCGTATCTGAGTATCGGTGAAGTTCTCTCAAAGTTGCGCGGTGAGTTTCCTGATGTGACTATTTCGAAGATTCGCTTCCTGGAGTCCGAAGGGTTGATTGACCCACAGCGCACACCATCTGGCTATCGCAAATTTACCAACGTTGATCTAGATCGTCTGCGTTATGTACTGACCGCCCAGCGCGATCAATACCTTCCACTTAAAGTCATCAAAGATAATCTGGATGCTTTGGACCGTGGTTTGCAGCCAGCAACAACCCCTGGCGCGATGGCGGCTCCTCGACTTGCGACAGTTGATGGCGAATTTGCTCCCACCAGTTTCACCATTGATCCTGAACTCAGACTCTCACGTCAGGAGTTGCTGGAAGCTTCGGCTTTAGAAGATTCGCAACTGACCGAACTGGAATCATTTGGCCTAATCACCATTCGAGGTCGTTACTACAGCTCTGATGCGCTTGCTGTCGCCAAGGCGGTTGCCGAGATTGCCGCATTCGGCATCGAAGCTCGCCACCTGCGCTCCTTTAAAACAGCGGCAGATAGGGAAGTTGGTCTTGTGGAGCAGGTCATCACGCCGCTACTTCGCCAGAAGAGTTCTGATGCAAAGGCGCGCGCGGAGGAAGTACAGCGTGAGCTTGCTTCCCTCTCTGTACGTCTACATGCAGCACTCGTCGCCTCCGGCTTATCTCGTCTTAAGTAGTAGGACCAATGAAGCCGGTTGAAGTTGTGGGCGTGCGAGTTGAGATGCCCTCTAATCAACCGATAGTGCTTTTACGTGAAATAGGCGGAATTCGCTACCTACCTATTTGGGTTGGCTCAGTTGAAGCGACGGCAATCGCATTTGCCCAGCAAGGTTTAGTTCCAGTCCGTCCGCTCACTCACGATCTCATGGTCACGATTTTGGGTGAGCTCAAAGCAGATATCTCCAGGGTTAATCTGACCGAGCTTCGCGAGGGTGTTTTCTACTCCGAGATCATCTTTGATGGCGGTCCGACAATTTCAGCTCGCCCAAGTGATGCGATAGCACTTGCGCTACGTACTGGTGCGCCGATCTTGGCTAGTGAGGAGCTCTTTACCCAAGCCGGAATTGATATCCCTGATGCCGAAGAGGATGAGGTTGAGAAATTCCGGGAGTTCCTCGAGGAGATCAACCCAGAGGATTTCTTAGGCTAAGTCAGAAGAGCTCTCTAAACTCTGAAGTTAAAGTAGAGAGTTAGGTCGTGTCGTTCATTGAATCACGGTCTTCCAAGACCTACCCTTAAGGCACTACAAACCCCCTTTTGTAGAGATCCGAGAGGATCCTTCCCCCAGAAGTGAGAGTGGCATGACAGCTTCACAGACCCCTGATATCGGTTATCGCGGCGCTACTGCATGCATGGCCGCAGGTATTACCTACCGCCAACTCGACTACTGGGCCCGCACAGGTTTAGTTGTTCCCAGCATTCAAAGCGCGACTGGTTCTGGCTCTCAACGCCTATATGGCTTTCGCGACATCTTGGTTTTGAAAATTGTTAAGCGCTTATTGGATACAGGCGTCTCGCTTCAAAATATTCGCACAGCGGTAGAACATCTGCGCGAGCGTGGCGTAGCCGACCTGGAAGCAATGACTCTCATGAGTGATGGCGCCACGATTTTTGAGTGCACAACACCCGATGACATCGTGGACCTCCTTAAAGGTGGACAGGGAGTCTTTGGTATCGCTATTGGAAAGGTCTGGAGCGAGGTCGAAGGTTCATTGGCCACACTTCAAGGTGAATCCAGCCTTGATGGCTCAGTAGTCGTTGCCAGTGGCGTAGATAACCCCATCTCCGATGAACTTTCCGAGCGTAGAAAGCGCAGAGGCGCCTAAAACTCTTTATTCTTCCCTCATAGCCTGCAGAGCTTCCAAGCAACTGCACTGAATCTGGGGGAGTACTCGTGAGTGAAATTCGCTCTAAGTTCGAAGATCGCCACATCGGTCCTAATGACGAGCAGATTTCACATTTGCTTAATACTTTAGGTGAGAGCGATCTTGAATCCTTCATTGCAAAAGTTGTACCAGCCAATATCGCGATAGCCGAGAAACTTCAGAGCGTTCTCCCAGCCGCAGCTTCGGAAGTCGAAGCGATTGAAGAGCTAAAAGTTATGGCGGCTAAGAATTCAACTGTTAAATCATTTGTGGGAATGGGATATTACGGAACCATCACTCCACCGGTAATTCTTCGCAATGTTTTAGAGAACCCAGCTTGGTACACCGCTTATACGCCATATCAACCAGAGATCAGCCAAGGTCGACTTGAAGCAATCTTTGCCTTCCAAACCGTCATTGCCGATTTAACAGGACTCCCAATTTCAAATGCCTCGATGCTCGATGAGGCAACTTCCGCTGCGGAAGCGATGACACTGGCCAGACGAGTATGGAGCGGTGATGATTCAGCGGTATTTGTTGTTGATAAAAATCTACATTCCCATATCGCGGCAGTAATCAATACGCGAGCCAATCCATTGCATATTGAAGTTGTTGAGCATGATTTTTCCCAACCTCTAACCTCAATCGGTAAAGAGATTTTTGGCGCAATTATTTCTCACATCTCCACTTACGGTGATGTGACAAATCCAGAAAGTGCAATTGAATATTTACATTCCCACAATGCACTAGCAATCATGGCAGTGGATCTATTGGCACTTACTGTGCTTAAGTCGCCAGGGGAGTGGGGCGCAGATGTAGCAATTGGTTCCGCACAACGCTTTGGTATTCCGATGGGCTTTGGCGGACCACATGCAGGATTTATGTCGGTGAAATCAGGTCTAGAGCGCTCCATTCCTGGACGCTTGGTTGGTCAATCTATTGATTCCCATGGAAATCCAGCATTTAGATTGGCGCTGCAAACTCGCGAACAACATATTCGTCGCGATAAGGCGACTTCAAATATTTGTACCGCCCAAGTACTTCTTGCAAATATGTCAGGTTTCTATGCAATGTGGCATGGACCGCAAGGTTTGAAAGCCATTGCAGAGCGCGTTAATGCATATGCCCACTCCTTCGCAGCCGCTCTTGGAGAGAAGGTTGCAAATAGCTCCTACTTCGACACTATTACGATCTCTGATGTCGATGCCGATTCGATGGTGAACAAAGCGCTTGCATCTGGATATAACCTTCGAAAGATTGATGCAAAGCGGATTTCAATTTCTTTCGATGAATCCACAACGGATAAAGATGTTGCAGTACTTGCAGAAGTATTTGGCGTCAAAGTTTCACCGGTTGGATCTCAATTGGAGAAGAGCCAGATTCGAAAGAGCGACTACTTAACCCATCCACTCTTTCATACCTATCATTCGGAAACATCGATGCTGAGATACCTGCGTTCACTCGCCGATAAGGATTTGGCGCTTGATCGCACCATGATTCCATTGGGCTCATGCACGATGAAGTTAAATGCAACTACCGAGATGATTCCTGTTACCTGGCCGGAATTCAATTCTCTTCATCCCTTTGCACCATCCAATCAAAGCAATGGAATGCGCGAATTAATCTCTCAACTCTCTGAGTGGCTGATCAAAATCACCGGTTACGACGCAGTCTCTTTGCAACCAAATGCTGGTTCGCAAGGTGAGTTTGCTGGATTGCTGGCAATTCGAAAGTATTTGGATGCTCGAGGTGAAACCCACCGAAATATTTGTCTAATTCCTTCAAGTGCGCATGGCACTAACGCAGCTTCAGCAGTCATGGCTGGAATGAAAGTAGTAGTTGTTGCATGCGATGACGATGGAAATGTAAGTCTTGATGATATTAAGGCGAAGATAGGGGAGTACCGCGATGTACTCGCAGCCCTTATGGTTACCTACCCATCTACTCACGGCGTATTTGAAGAGGCGATCTCAGAAATTTGTGAGTTGATTCATGATGCAGGTGGTCAGGTTTATGTCGATGGAGCAAACCTCAACGCGCTAGTTGGAACAGCCCAACCTGGAAAATTTGGTGCAGATGTATCGCACTTAAATCTCCATAAGACATTTTGTATTCCTCACGGTGGCGGGGGACCAGGCGTCGGACCTGTTATCTCACGCGCGCATTTAGCTCCTTACCTTCCAAATCATCCGTTGGATGAATTGAGTGGACCAGCGACTGGTCCTGGACCTGTCAGCTCGGCTCCATTTGGTTCGGCCTCAATTTTGCCAATTTCTTGGAGCTACATCCGCATGATGGGTGGCGATGGTTTAACAAAGGCCACTCAAGTGGCAATTTTGAGTGCTAATTATCTGGCAGCGAAATTGGATACGCATTTCCCGGTTCTCTACAAAGGCGCTAATGGCTACATCGCTCATGAGTGCATTATTGATCTCCGCGAAATCACCAAGAAGACCGGCGTCACAGTTGATGATGTGGCAAAGCGTTTAATGGACCACGGATTCCACGCACCAACAGTCTCGTTCCCAGTTGCAGGAACGTTGATGATTGAACCGACCGAATCGGAAGATTTACGGGAACTTGACCGTTTTGTCGATGCGATGGTCTCAATCCGTGCTGAGATTGCGCTAATAGAAGCTAATGAGCTGACTATCGAAGAATCTCCACTGCGCTTCGCACCTCACACAACCTCAGATCTACTTCGCCCTGAATGGGATAGAAAGTACTCACGTGAGGTTGGTGCTTATCCACGAGGTAAGGCCATTGGTATGGGCGTGATGGAGAAATATTGGCCAGCTGCTGGTCGAATTGATGGTGTCTATGGCGACCGAAACTTGGTCTGCTCATGTCTTCCAATCGAAGATTTGGCTATCAATTAGAACTCAAGTTCTGGGAACGGGCGGGGAGTAGAACTCTTCGCCCTCTTAATTCGTAGTTGACATAATGTAGATTATCGGCGATATACCTAAAGGTAGATAACGGGTAGTTGACCTGAAAATGCCTCCAAAAACGGCTTTAAATGGCTCCTAAGAAGCTCTCTCTTAATTGTTGATCACCAATTAAGGGCTGAGATTAACCGGTCAATACTGGCTCCAAGGCCATAATCATTCTTGTATTGGTAAATCTCATCCAGGCTAGGCGGAGCTTTTGGTAGTGAAAAATCGACTTTTGGCAGGTCAATATCTTTGGCGCAATGAACCAAAGTTGGCGCTATCGCGGCATAGTCGGCCGACTCCAA
>CAIUHB010000009.1 GCA_903898855.1 uncultured Actinomycetes bacterium
GACGGCGACAACTTTTGCACCAAGTGTCTTAGCAATCATGATTGCGGAAAGTCCAACGCCACCACATCCGTAGACAGCAACCCACTCCCCTTGCTGAACCTTTCCCCGATCGACGATTCCTCGGAATGCGGTTGCGAATCGGCAACCAAGCGCCGCAGCAGTTGCAAAAGAGATCGTTTCAGGTAGAGAGATGAGATTGAAATCAGCGTTATCAATCGAGACATATTCAGCAAAAGATCCCCACTGAGTGAACCCTGGTTGCGTCTGACTAGGACAGACCTGGGCGTTTCCCGATTCGCAGAAAGAACATTTGCCGCATCCGTTGACGAAAGGAACGGTGACTCGATCGCCTACCTGATATTTCCTTACGCCATCGCCAATAGCTGCAACCGTTCCCGCTAATTCATGACCAGGAACGTGTGGAAGTGAGATGTCACTGTCGTGGCCCATCCATCCATGCCAATCGCTGCGACATAGGCCAGTTGCTTCAACTTTAATGAGAACCCCACCTGCTGGAGCGGATGGTGTATCCACTTCTTTCACGGCAAGTTCACCCTTGAATTCAGAGAAGTAGATCGCGCGCATGGTCGAAGGTTATCCCACGGGATACATCTAGAATAGGAATATGGAACTCGAGAGCCTTAAAGCACAATGGAATCAGGTGCTCGACTACCTCCTTGATGCAGACAGAATTGCTTGGCTTGCCTTCTTTGATGCTCGCTTGGTTTCACTTGAGGCAGATACGCTGACAATTAACTTCTCTGACAGTGAAAAATTTGGCGGCAAACACGACTTTGCCCGAGCTCGTAATCCGAAGCACACAGCTCTTTTACTTGAAGCCATTACTTCGGTAACCGGACAATCGCTCACAGTTGTTGAGGAGTAGATGTCTATGAAGAAGCTCTTTATTTCAATATCTCTTGCGCTCACACTTGTAGCGAATAGCGCAGTCGCCTTCTCTCCGAAAGAGATTATTGCTGCTGGCCCGGGTGATCGCATTCATGGCATGGACATTTCATATTGGCAACATCCTGTGGGCAGCACCATCGATTTTAAGAAGATGTATGCCGCTGGCGTTCGCTTTGTCATGATTAAAGGAGCGGATGCGCACGATGCAGCAGATGCCCAAGCCTTCAAATATCTCAAAATTGATCGCCCTGCCGCGCAAGCAGCTCGTCTTTACACCGGATTTTATTATTACGCATACCTTCCAGATAGCACCGATCAGACTTACATCACCAAGGATGCAACCGCCCAGGCCCAGAAAGTTATTTGGCGACTATCTTCCATTGGCGGATACAACTTCCGCGATCTTCCGGTTTCCCTAGATCTTGAAAATAATTGTGTGCGCACGGGTGCCAACGGCAATTGCGCAAAGTACATGAGCCGAAACAACGTCACGCTCTGGGCTAAAACGTGGCTCGCTGCCGTTGCGGCAAAGACCGGAAAGCGACCATTCCTCTATTCGTATGCAAACTTCCTGGAACAAAACGTCGCTCGAGATTCTGAGCTACGCCAATATCCACTCTGGATGGCTCACTATTCACTCAATCCTGCAAATGCCCACCCGAATCAAAAGTCGGTCGGCTGTTACGCCCATGCATGGACAAATGCTAATTGCACGGCGAATTGGCAGGTTTGGCAATACACATCATGCGGAATCGCAAGCAAATATGGAGTCCCTGGAAATCGCGTCGACCTCAATGTCTTTGCCGGCACATCATCACAATTTTTGAAGCTCATGACTCGCACGTGGGTTCCTGATGAATCCGATCTCTTACCCGTTAATGAGGCAACAACAATGAATATCATCGATCAAAGCGCTGGCGACACTAATGCTGCAGTGAAGGTCACGATTGATGTCACACGTCCTGATGGATCTCCAGTAATTGCCGGGACTATTAATTTTCAAAACGCAGACTCGACGCAAACAAGCGGCGTGCAATCTGTGGCTCGCGCAGCAAGTGGTCGCTTTGTTTTAAGTCTCACCGGACTCACTGCAGGAAGCTATGTCGGCGCTGTGAACTTTGTGGATGTAACGGGCACGCATGCGAGTAATCAATTACCAGTGACATTTGCAGTCACCCAAGGCCCAACTCCTACGCCTAAACCAACCCCAACAAAGACTCCAAAGCCTCCTGTCGATAGTTGCGCAGGTCAGATTCGAATTTAATTCGATACGATTCACCTGATGAGCATGAATTTGCCGGGTGGCGTAATCCGCACTGACGTTGCGATGAACGATGGCCGCACGCTTCGGTACTACGACAACGTTCCTACTGATCGGACGGCGACAGACAAGCGCCCTCAAGAAGCTCCGGCTGGAATCGGTGAGCTTCGCCTCGATCCATTGGTCAATGAATGGGTTGCAGTCGCCACACATCGCCAACACCGCGCATTTTTACCGCCAAAAGAACTTTGCCCGATCTGCCC
>CAIUHB010000010.1 GCA_903898855.1 uncultured Actinomycetes bacterium
CGATAGTTCATCGAGCAATTAAATGCCGAGCGAGCAACAACAAGTCCGTCTAAGTGAGATACCGTGATACACAAATCTACGCCTTTAGTTATAGTCAAAAAGAAGCGGGAACCGCTCGAGCCATGCAACAAGATTCGATCGCCATCTCGCACAAAACCCATGGGTATGACAAATGGAGTATTCGTCTCGGGGTCCACAAAGCCAACATGTGCAAGAGGGGTGGCATCAAGCCATGAGTAAATTTCCTCGCGAGAAAACTCTTCTCTTTCGGCGTGACGCTGAACTGCAAACTTCTTATCTAGTGAAGTCATTAGTCGTTGAGTCCTTTGCCGGACAAAATTTTCGGCGCTGCTTTTGCGATACGAGAATCCCGAGTTGTCACGCTCTTCGTTCCATTGAAATGCAGAACATATCCGCGCTGGCGACCAGGTGTTAATTTTTTAAATGCGACTACCAATCCCGGATGCTTCTTTAGCGCTTTGAGAATCTCTTCTGGGACCACGAATTCAGAGGCCTTTTTGACGACTGGCTTAATTCCAGCTTCCTCGATCGCAATGGCCTCATTTATATATTTCTTAATGGTGGGACGGAGTTTGATGATTTCTTTGGTTGAGGTAAATCGCAATTGGCGGGCGGCTTGAACATTTGCAGTTTGTTGGATGAGTAGCCCTTTGGGATCTTTCATGATTGACCCCTTCATGAAGAGAATTGCGCAGTAGCCCTTGAAAGAATGCAGCAGGAAAACATTTGCACCCTCCAAGGTGTAACACGGCTGTCCCCACTTTAAATCTTCAGTAAGTCCGGATTCCAGAGCAATATTACGAAGCTCTGCCATCTCCTCTTCCCAGGAGGTTAGCTTGCTCAACATGACATCTACGCGCTTGTTCACCATGGAATTATTTCTCGCTCTTCCCATAGGAAACCAGTCTTATCTACAGCGGGATCAAAAGCTCGGGTCGCCAACCAAATTGCGGTATCTGCACCATCTTCGACTGAAAGCGGTGCATCCGGTCCGCCCATATCTGTGCGAGTGTGATTCGGACAAACTGCATCGACCAGCAAACCTCGAGTGCCGTGCGCAGTTTCATGCGCCAGGTTTCGAACCAGCGCGTTTACGCCAGCTTTGCTGATTCGATAAGGAGCTAATCCGCCAGCATTGCCGGGACCAGACATGCGACCGAGGCAGGCCGAGAAAACAATGATTCGGCCATTGCGAGCTTCCGCCATCGCGCCGCCAAAAATATTTACTGCGCAAAACACTGAATCAAGATTGATGGCCATGACACGACGCCACTCTTCATTTGTAGTTCGAAGTGTCTTCGACATTTTTTCACTCATGACGCCATGCGCGAGCACCAAAATTTCGGGGGCGCCAAAAGTGGCGAGAATTTCTTGGAAAGCTCGGCGCGCTGCTTCGAGGTCTTCTAGGTCTACGGTTCGAAATTGGCAATTGAGAGTTTCTGCGGCACTCGTTAATCGGATTGGATCTTTTGCTACAAGGAGCACCTCGTGGCCTTGTTCTTTTAGCGAACGGGCAGTTTCAAATCCCAAACCCCGAGAGCCACCAGTAACAATTACCAGGCCCATTATTTGCGCTTCAATTCTTGAAGTGACTTCTTCAGCTCTCGCTTGCGAGCACGTTCTTTCGGATCCTTCTTAGTGGGGAAAGCCCAACGAAGAAAGAGAATAAAGATGGGAAGCACGAGGAATCCTCCAAAAGATTGGAAGAAGAGCGAGTTATTGATTCCACCGAGCATTGCGCCAATCTACATCATTGGCCAGAAATCTGATTAGGCCAGCAATTCCCCAAGTAATTCTTGAACGCGTCCTTTGATTTCGTCTCGAACTTTGCGCACGAAATCTAAATCTTGACCCGCGGGGTCAGCTAGCACCCAATCTTCATAGCGCTTTCCGGGAAAGAAAGGACAGGCATCGCCACAACCCATTGTCACTACTGCGTCAGAGTCCATTACCGCCTCCGGAGTGAGAACCTTTGGCTGCTCACCGGCAATATCAATTCCCACTTCTGCCATTGCTTGAACCGCCACGGGATTAATTGAATTCTTTGGGGCGGAGCCGGCTGAAAGTACTTCGATGCGATCGCCACCAAGTTCACGCATGAATCCCGCCGCCATTTGAGAGCGCCCGGCGTTGTGAACACATACAAATAGAACCGTTGGTTTCTTAAGGTTCATTCGCATCCACTTCTCAATAGTTGAGTACCCTGAGCAGATGAGAATTATAGATCTGCTTAGGCCCCACCGAACCATTCCAAGAACAAAGTGGACCGCAACTGGTCGCTGGGATCTGAGCTTTTATCGTCTCTCAATTCTGAGCTTGGCCCTACTTGTCTTCGGACTTGGCGATGCCGTAATCATCCAATCGCATACTGGAAACGCTCCCTGGTCCGTTTTCGCTCAAGGACTTTCCAAACACATCGGATTAAATTTAGGTACCTGCACATTTATTATCTCGGGCTTCATTCTTCTGATTTGGTGGCCACTGGGTGAACGCCCTGGCTTTGGCACGCTTGCAAATATGCTGCTAATTCCAGTCGGACTGCAGATAGGTGTAGATACCTTTCCTGTCCCTCACTCCCTTGCTGTTGGAATTATTTATGACTTCATTGGCATCGCAATGGTTGGTATCGCTTCATCGCTGTACATCACCTGCGGACTTGGACCAGGGCCACGCGATGGATTAATGACCTCCCTGCATAAGAAAACCGGAATTCGAGTTAGCCGCATTCGTCTCATGATTGAGGGCGCGGCACTGCTCTGTGGCTGGGCGCTGGGCGGCCGATTGGGGATCGGAACGGCACTCTTTGCACTTTTTATCGGCCAATCTATTGCTATCTCACTTGGCGTCTTGGCTAAGCTCAACCACAGGCACCAAAACTGATTGAAACGTTTACCTTTTGTGAGTCATCCTTGAATAAGCGAGCTCATATCTCTAGCCTTTACTCATGACATTTTCAGGAATGAACTTCGTAGGAATATTAATCGCCGTAGTAGTTTCTTTTATCAGTGGCGGCATCTGGTTTGGTCCAAAAACTTTTTATCCGATTTGGATGAAAGCTCGCGGTCATTCAGCGGGCGAGATGGCGGCAAATCAAAATAAGGCTGGCGTGATGTTCGGCGCTACCTTCGTAGCGCTTGTGGTTCAAATTCTAACTCTTGGCTTGATTATCACTTCCCTCCAAAAGCACCAATCCAATATCGGCATTCTTGACGGCGCAGGCATCGGTTTGGCACTCGGCGTGGGCATCTCAATGTTTTCATCGCTTTCGCATCGCCTCTTTGCTGGTGAGAGCTTCAAGGTTTGGATTATCGAAACAACAAATGATGCGATCAATCTAACTATCGCCGGCGCGATAATCGCATTTTTTAACTAAAGCAGCGGACGCAACTCCACTTTTCTGTTACAAGCCTTTGAGCCCTCAAAGGCCAACTTCTTGGCTTCTTCATCGTTTGCGGCACTCACCAACCAAAATCCACTGAATTGTTCTGGGTTTGGAAATAGCGACTTACCTGTTTCTACGCCGGCGCCATTTCGATTATCAATGACGTTGGCGGTGGCAGGGCTGGCTAACCCACAAGCCTGAATTAATTGGCCGTTAGCTTTGAGCCCATCATTGAAGGCATCTATGGCGACCATCTCTTCAGCGGTTCCTGAACCAGATAGGTCATCGATTACAAAAATCATATAGCGCTTACTCACTTGGCCGACCTCTCAGGCGTAGTTCTTAATATCTTCTCCATTGGGCGACCTTTCGCCAATTCGTCTACTAGCTTATCCAGATAGCGAATTTTCAGCATTAATGGATCCGAAATTTCCTCGATTTTAACTCCGCAAATAGTCCCGGTAATTAATTTCGCATTCCTATTAATCTTTGCTGCTTTGAAAAAATCCCGAATAGTCGCCTCGTCCTTTATCTGTTTCTTTAAGGTAGCCGCAGTAAATCCAGTCAACCACTTAATCACTTGGTCGAGTTCGGCGGCTGACCTATCTTTACGCTCGACTTTTTTCACGTAGGCATCATAAACATTTGCGAAAGGTATCTCATATAGCTTTGGCATATAGAGCTTCTACCTTCCCTTATTTGAAAATTTAATTTTCTTGCCTGACATAACCACCTTTAATCGGGCAATTGCCGACTTACCCATTCCGTGCAATTCAGTGAGATCAGCCTCTGAAATTTTGCGCAGGTCAGAGACCCGTAACAATTTCGCATCTACTAGCGCTCTGCGCGCCGGCGCCGCCAGCCCAATCGCTCTCCACTCACCGTCTAGCGCCTCATATCGCGAAAGGTCAACGTCACCCCTGCTTACAGGACACTTCGATGTGCTTTTGCTGGCCATGGTCAAACTATAAAGTGACTATCCAGCGATTGAAAGCGCAATTTTCGAATTCAAAGATGGTAGCTTCACGGCGGCCATAGACTGCGGCAAAGTCTTTCCCGCTCCTCGAACGAAGCGTTCCCAACATTATTACTCCAGGAATCCCTGTGCCGGGTGCTCTAACGCCCTTTAATCCGTCTGCTCGGCTCCATGGATTGGATATCTGGTGCCTAGATTTTAATGAAGTTTTTGGAACTCTTATAGATGTATGGAAGGAACCCAGCTTTTCCAAGGGAGATAGCTTCAGTATGAGGGTTTCGCCCTCATCAATTACTGTGGCCATGACTTCCCTTTCTCTTCTTAAATTACTTCGATAGTCTAAATAACTTAATTGAGTTTAATCTCGTAACGTACAAAATCCGTATCGTTTGCCACTGAATCATACAAAGCGCGAGCGGTCTTGTTGCCTTCGCGAGTTATCCAATACATTTCGGTGCATTTTTCAAACTTTGCCACTGACTCAATAGCCTGTAACAATGATCTCGCGATTCCCATATTGCGATGTTCTACATCAACAAAGAGGTCCTCAAGATACAAGTGGCCGCGGTCTGCCCAAGTTGAAAGTTGAATGTGAAAATGAGCTATGCCGGCTATTGAGCCATCCAGCACTGCTACTAGTCCTCTAATCTCAGTACTCAACACTCGTTGCCAGACAAGCTCCTTAGATTCAGCGGAAATCTCTGCTTCGTAAAAGGCAAGGTAACTCTCGTAAAGCTTCAACCACTCTGACCGATCCTCCGCTTGAAGGGGTCTAATTTCAATTCCCATGAATCAATAATTCAGTCTGTTATTTCTTCATCCAGAATAGATCCCAAAGGTGTCCGTCCAGGTCTTCGAAGGCCCAGCTGAACATGAAATCACTATCTTCGGGTTCATTTAATTTCCTAGCGCCCATGGAGAATGCTTTCTCGGCGAGGCGGGTTACATCATCCGCAGAATCGCAGGCGAACGAGAGAATCATTTCAGAGGAGTTTTTTGGGGCCACTTCTTTGTCAATGAATCCCTTGAACTTTTCATGATTCATCATCATTAAAAAAATGTTTTGATTTATATGCATGCATACATTATCCGCGCCAGAAAACTCTTCCTTGGCAGAGAATCCAAGCTCCTCAAAGAAATTCCTTGATTTGGTCACATCTGCGACAGGCATGTTCAAGTAGACGGCATTTATCATTTGAGAAGTATAAGGAAAATTGACCTGACATTCAGAGGATTTATTTACTCTTGTTTAAGTCTCCAAGGTGGGTGTGCTTGAAGTCGGAATCATATTTAAGCCCGTAACCAAAGAATCGATCCCAGCCTATGTGGCCAAGCCAAATTACCCCGATAGCAATTGTGAGGGGATGGTGACGATGCCAACCTGAGTAAACCACCAGGACCGGGACTAAGTAAGAGTGTCCGATGTTATAGAGCAGTGCACCAATTTTCTTATCTTTGAGATATCCCAACATGAAAATATCCGGCACAAGGAGTAGCAATGGGTAGAGCCACCACCGTTGATGCTGTCCTGCAAAGAGAACGATTGTCGTTATCAGAAGAACCAAGCCTTCAAGTCGAAGCCAAAGCTTTGGTTTCCCAGTTACAAATGTAGGTTGCATCGCAAAATTATAACTTAGCGCCAGCCTATTTGGCGGTTAGCTAGTTCACGCTAGAAATTAAATCGAAGTAGAGAAGTACGATTTCTGTATCGTCAGTAATTTTCAGACCTTGTCTAGACCAATATCGGAAGTGGCCGTTTCTAAAATCATCGCCTGACAGATCACCTTCTCCTTCGGCTAAGGCAAATTCATCTGGCACTTCGGCAAATCGAACAACCTCAACTCGAGTTGCCTGAATGGTTGCCACGTGTTCACCCTCGTTATTTAGAACCGCTAGCTTTTCACCTACATATTCAATAACTTCGCCATTAGATCGATAGTCCCATTCCAGAGTTCCGGCCGTCGCTCTTTTTTTCCGTCCAAAATCAAAGCAATGAGCTCATCGCGAAATTCACCTTTAGTTCCGAATTCGATGCCGCGAAGGCCATTGACTACAGGAAAGGTCATATAAAAATAATATCAATTGATATTAAG
>CAIUHB010000011.1 GCA_903898855.1 uncultured Actinomycetes bacterium
GCATGACATCGGCAAAGATATCGGTTTTAACTTCAGTATCAACTGATTGCAGCATTGCATTAAATCCAACGCCAGCCTTGCCCTTGCGGTTTTCGATAATCTTTTCCAGGCCAGCAAATGCACCACCAACAATGAAGAGGATATTGGTGGTATCAATTTGGAGAAATTCTTGATGTGGATGCTTACGGCCACCTTGTGGTGGAACTGAAGCGGTTGTGCCTTCCAGAATCTTGAGCAGCGCTTGTTGAACGCCTTCACCCGATACATCGCGAGTAATAGATGGATTCTCGGCTTTGCGCGCGACCTTATCGATCTCGTCGATATAAATAATTCCGGTCTCAGCTTTCTTCACATCGAAATCGGCTGCTTGAATGAGTTTGAGCAAGATATTCTCAACATCTTCACCAACATAACCAGCTTCGGTTAGTGCGGTGGCATCTGCGATTGCAAAAGGAACGTTGAGCATGCGCGCCAAAGTTTGGGCCAAGAAAGTCTTTCCGCAACCAGTCGGGCCAAGAATCAAAATATTAGATTTAGAAAGTTCGACCGCATCCTCGCGCTTTGATTCGCCAGCTTGTACGCGCTTGTAATGGTTGTAGACCGCAACTGAGAGCGACTTCTTTGCCCGATCTTGTCCGATCACATATTGATCGAGAAATTCGCAGATCTCTTGTGGCTTAGGTAGTTCTTGAAGTCCAAGGGTATTGGTCTCTTGGAGTTCTTCAATGATGATTTCATTACAGAGGTCGATGCACTCGTCACAGATATAGACACCTGGACCTGCAATTAACTTCTTGACCTGCTTTTGGGTCTTTCCGCAGAAAGAACACTTGAGGAGATCGCCACTTTCGCCAATGCGCGTCGTCATGGGATAAGAGTAAGAGCCAGTCCATTTTCATGGGCTGGCTCTAGGCTCTATTTTTGTTCGCTTATAGGCGAATCATCGTTGGGGTGCTACTTGACCACAATCTCCACGCGACGGTTGGCGGCGCGACCGGCAGCCGTCGAGTTCTTTGCGATTGGATCAACGTGCGCCTTTGCATCCACCTTGATGGTTACCTTGTGGCCAGCAAGCTTTGCCTGTAAGTACTTTTCGGTGGCGATAGCGCGGTTGTGGGACAAGGCTTGATTGTCGTAACCGACATTCACACCTGCAGCATCGGTGTGGCCAACAAGTTCTACGGTTGTGAAACCATGTTGTAGAACTACCGCCACGACCTTATCCAAGATGCGTCGAGCTGGTGCATCTAGGAAGTAGCTATCGGTGGTGAAGTTAACGTTCGCCAAATCCACTGGCTCGGTGACCATTGCGATATCGGCTGTCACATCTTTACCTGCGATGCGCTCTACTACTTGAATCTTGTCGGCTGGGCCAACAAGTTGAGGTAGAGCAACAGTATTTGAACCAGTTACTGCAGCGCTGACAACTTTTCCATTGATCAGTACCTTCTCGGCAACGGCTCCTTCTTCCAGCTTGATGACATCCTTAACCGGAACGATTTGGTTAGGTATCACTTGCTTTGCCCCAGCTTCCAATTTGATGGTAGCTGCAGGTGGCGTTGAAGGTGTTGGTTTAGGAGTTGTGCCTCCGGTACCAGGTAGCTCAGGATTCTTAATCCAGATTGCATAAAGCGTGCTGCTATTTGTCGGAGTAAGTGAGGAGATGGCACTTCCGCCGCCCGCGCTCAAGCTCCAACCGCCAAATGTGTAGCCAGTCTTTGTGAGTCCACCAGAGTTTCCAGGAATCGAAACAGCCGGTGAACCATCAATCCAACGAATGATTACTGGCACCGACCCGCCATTCGAACCATTTCCATCGAATCGAACTACATAGACGATTTGTTGCGGAGTATTAGGTGTTGGAGGTGTTGGCAAGCTCCACTCTGCATACAAGTACAAATTGGATTCGCCCATCGTGACGACTTGATTCACATCGTAGTGATCGCCACTTCCATCGTCGCGTGTATTCCAACCTGTGAAGTTGTAGCCAGCAAGAGTCATTCCACCGGTATTGCCCGCGATTGACGGAGTATCTCCGTAGAAGCCATCCCATGAAACAGGAACTGTTCCGGTATCGGCACCATTGAGGTCATAATCGATGCCAACATTGATGCGTTGCCAGCTGGCAGTGAAGGTCTCATTTTGAGTGACTGAGAATGCATCACCAGGCAAACGAAGCGTCGTAGAACCGGTCTCGTTCCAACCCTCAAAGTAATAACCAGTCTTGGCTAGGTCATAATTATTTTCAGAGAGGTTGATCGTTCCGGCAGTTGAAATTGCATCTGGCGCTTGACCAGAGGTATTTCCATTGCCGAGATAAACAACTTTATAGAGACTGGTCACCCAGATTGCATCCATGACGGTATCAGTTTCGAGCGCGAAGGTATCGCCTTCGGTGTAAGAACAGAGGCATCTGGAGTTCCGTTGTGATCTACCTGCCATCCAGCAAAGAGTTTGCCGGAGTTAACCAGGCCACCCACGTTGCCAGGAAGAATGATGTCACCAAATCCATCTTGTGAATTCGGAACTGAACCAACAACTGGTGAGAAGTTTGCGCGGTAGGACAAGTGGTAGGTCGTGTCATCCCACATTGCATACAAGGTGTGATTTGCCTTCAAATCGAAGTAGTCACCTGGGAAGTATGTAACTCCGCCACCATTTGGCTCTGTGCTCCAACCATTCCAGCCACCAAATGTGTAGCCAGTACGAGTCAGATTTCCAGAGTTATAAGGCAGAACGATGATGCCATTTCCAGCAATCGGATCTGGAACAAATCCGCCATCTGCGCCATTGCCATCAAAGGTCAAGGTGTAGAGAGTTGTTGAGTTCGGCAACCACTTTGCAAAGAGTGTTGTATCTGCGCCGAGTTCAAAGCCATCGCCAGGAGTGTAAGTGACTCCCGTGCCATCGGCCTTGGTGTTCCACCAGCCAGTGAATTTGTCAGTAGCGGTTGTGAGCAAACCAGAGTTACCCGGAAGAATGATTGTTCCGGCAGCAACTATTGGATCTGGAACAAAACCAGTTACGGCTGAAGTAGCTCCGGCAGTATTGGAATCGAATGTGAGCGTGTACAAGGTCGTTGCATATTGAGCATACAAAGTCACATCTGCACGAAGGTTGTACGACGTTCCGGCTGGGAAGTCGAAGCCGGTTCCATCTGGTCGCGTATTCCAACCATCAAAGGTTTTTCCGGTAACAGCCAAGCCGTAGTCATTATCCGAAACTGCGACATCGCCATAGCCATGTGCTTGAAGTGGCGCGGTTCCTGAATCCTGGTTATTTCCATCGTAGGTTAGGGTGAAGAGTTGATCTGCCCACTTGGCATACAAAGTGATATTTCCGCGTAGGTCATAGTTATCGC
Source organism: uncultured Actinomycetes bacterium (assembly GCA_903898855.1). Next base: position 3,362 of record CAIUHB010000011.1, read on the forward strand.
CACCGAGGAAATCAACACCAGTGCCATCGGCCTTGGTATTCCAACCATCAAATTGCTTGCCAGATGGTGGAGTCATGTTGGAACCATCTTCCAACACCATCACACCACTGCCGACAGTTGGAGAAGGAGCGTTGCTTCCACCATTTGCGTTGTAGATCAAGGTGTAAACATTGGTAACCCACTTTGCATACAAAGTGGTGTTGGTGGTGAGCTCAAAAGAGTCACCAGGTGAATATGAAGGTCCAGTGCCAGAAGTATTTCGGCTCCAGCCAGCAAAACTCTTTCCAGTGGCCGACATGGTTCCGGTATCTAGATCCAGAACAACGGAGGTATCTGGAACGGTTACATTCTCAGATGCGGGAGGTGTTCCTGTTCCGCCAGAAGAAGTATTGACGTTATAGGTCAAGGTATATGTGATGCCGGTCCAAATCGCACAGAGCGAAACATTGGCTGTGACATTCACTGTCGATACTGCGCCGCCGCCAGAGCAGAGCGCCCAACCACCAAAGGTGTAGCCGTTTCTGGTTAGGTTGCCATCGTTAGATGCAACGCCAACAGTTCCGGTCGTGCTCTCGTTTGGTGGGGTTACGCCACCGGTTGCGCCGTTTGCGTTATAGCTCAAGCTGTAGAGAGTTGTGGCCCAGCGAGCGGTCAACACAGAGTTGCTCGTTAAGTTGTAGGTATCGCCAGCTAAGTAATTTGTATTTGTCGCTGTATCAACCCAGCCAACAAAAGTTTGTCCGGACTTTGCTAAACCGCGGACGTTATCTTGTACAACCAATGCGCCATTTCCAGTTTGTGCAATTGGTGCGCTTCCCGTGGTTACAGAGTCGCCTTGATAAGTAAGTGTGAAGTTGGCTGAGTTCCACTTTGCATAAAGTGTCGCATCTGCTGCAAGGGTGTAGGTCTCACCGACGGAGTAGGTAATTCCAGTGCCATCGGCCTTGGTATTCCAACCACCAAATACATTCGCTCCTGATCCAGGAACTGTGATGCCAGGTGTGTAGTTCGGAAGGGATTTATCGCCAGAACCGGTGATATTTGAAAGTGATCCACTTCCTCCGTTGGCGTTAAAGGTCAAGGTGTAGCTAACAACATTCCACTTTGCATAGAGAGTGGTATTTGTTGTTAGGTTATAAATTGAGCTCGGTGAATACAAAGTTCCACCCGTGCCTGCGGCATTGGTATACCAACCACCAAATGTCGCGCCAGTTTTAATGAGCGCAGATGTATTTCCTGCGACAGTCACGTTGCCAGTTCCTATTTGTTGGGTGGGAACTGATCCACTTGTCGCGCCATTTGCATCATAGGTAAGCGTGAAATCTGAGGTAAAGGACTTCACAACGCCATAGGAATCTCCTGATGCGTTCGAACCTTTAGCCTGGAAATAATAGGTAATACCTGCAGTCAGCCCGGAAATCGTGACGCTCATAGATACCGGCGTCGAGCCAACTGGGATAGACCCACTGCTTGGCGAGGATGCCGTTACCCAGGTACATCCGGTGTCCAAGTTTCCAGATGCATCAGTATGTGGGTTGGTGGTGTAGCAAAAGGAACCAGTTGTTGTAACAGAGGTACCTGCAGTTTGTGGGTTTACTGAACCATTGAGTTGAGCAGAAGTAAGCGTTACCGAAGATGCATTTGCAGTCACTGTGATTGGTGCATAGGCACTGGCCGCCTTTGGACAAGAAGCACCATCATTAGGACCTGCGAGAGTTGGCGAGGAAGCCTTGCCGCCCATCAAAATAGATTTAGGAGCAGGTGCACCAGCAAGTGAGGCGGCAGTAATTTGGAATGCCTTTGAATCTGAGTTATTAAAGAAATAAACGTTTCCGACAAAGTCAGAATATGCCGCGCCATAACCGCCACCAGTTGTTGGTGCAGTATTGGTATTTGGAGCTTGCGCAGTTGTCGCAGCATTCACTGCATATGAGGTCACGGTTTCGCTAGTTCCACCGTTAAGGACAGTAGTTAAATCCATTCGAATTAGATTTTTTCCATCGCTAGACATTCCGTATGCATAATTACCTTGCGTAGTGAAGTCCCATGCGCCGGTAACAGGTCCTACGGTTCCTACAGTCGTGAAGTTCACTGCAGTTGATACCAAAGTTGTTACGTCGATAACAAAGAATGTAGTTTTGCCGGAAGCGCCATAAACCATCAATTTATTAGGTGCAATAAAATCACCGGATCCTGGCGAACCAGGAAGCGCACCGGTTATTACCCCAGTGCCATTAACAAGCGTCTCGGAGCCGGTTGCATCAATCTTGTACAACTTGTCAGCGACAACGCCGTAAATAAAGTTATCTGCAGTGTTATAGCCAATTGCATTCATGCTGCCGATAATCGTCGCGCTTGGCGCCTTGGTGAAGGTCAATACGCCAGTGTTGCTAATGCTCGATGAGTAGATCGCTCCACTTCCAGTATTTGATACCTGGTAGAAGCCGGGTGAACAAGTAAATGGAGTAAGAGTCACCGCTTGTGCTGGGACCACATTGGTGAGTCCAGAAATGAAGAGCACGGATAGCAGAACTTTTACGACGCGACGATTGAGTAACTCTTTAAACAACTTATCCCCCAAGGAACTTTCAACAGACTATTGGCTCTCTTTAACCAATTAGGGGTGAAGTCTACGGTGGATGCGGGGTGAGAAAGCAAGAAGCGGACTCAACGAGTCCGCTTCACCCTTTCAGCAAGTTCTCAGATTATTTATTCGTTGACGCCTTACTTATTAGCTGACGCTTTACGACTGACAAGTACCTGATCAATCAAGCCATACTCCACAGCCTCTTGCGCAGTAAGAATCTTGTCGCGTTCGATATCGCGCGTGATCTCTTCGTGGCTCTTGGTTGTGTGGTGAGCAAGCATTGACTCCAAGAGGCTGCGCATGCGCATAATCTCTTTTGCTTGGATTTCGATATCAGAGCCTTGTCCGCCGCCCTCTGAATAAGGTTGGTGAATCAAGATGCGTGCATGCTCAAGTGCCATGCGCTTTCCTTTAGCGCCGCCTGCAAGCAGAACCGCTGCTGCAGATGCAGCTTGGCCAAGACAGATGGTCATAACGTCAGGGCGAACAAATTGCATCGTGTCATAAATCGCGGTGAGAGCTGTGAAAGATCCACCTGGTGAGTTGATGTACATGATGATGTCGCGATCTGGATCCATTGACTCAAGAGTCAAGAGCTGAGCCATTACATCGTTAGCAACTGTGTCATCGATTGGTTGACCCAAGAAGATAATGCGCTCTTCGAAGAGTTTTGTATATGGATCAAGTCGCTTGTATCCATAAGCAGTCTTCTCTTCAATGGTTGGAAGAACGTAGCGGCTAGAGATATCTAGCGGATTTGTATGTGGATTGAACTGGCTCATGCTGTTCCTCCGCTTCCTGAAACCTGTCCGGCTGAGCGAACCACGTGATCAACAAAACCATATTCCTTTGCCTCTTCGGCGGTGAACCAACGATCGCGATCTGAATCAGCTTCGATGGTCTCTGCCTTTTGGCCGGTGTGGAAGGAGATGAGTTCGGCCATCTTCTTCTTGGTAAATGACATCTGTTCTGCCTGAATCTTGATATCTGATGCAGTTCCGCCGATGCCACCTGAAGGTTGGTGCATCATGATGCGAGCATGTGGAAGTGCGTAGCGCTTTCCAGCTGCGCCAGCGCAAAGTAGGAATTGACCCATTGATGCAGCAAGTCCCATCGCAACTGTTGCGACATCGTTCTTGATGTATTGCATGGTGTCATAAATCGCCATACCGGCAGAGATCGATCCACCAGGTGAGTTGATGTAAAGGAAAATATCTTTTTCTGGATCTTCGGCAGCAAGAAGCAAGAGCTGTGCTGAGATTGCATTGGCCATTGAGTCTTCGACTACTGAGCCAAGAAAGATGATGCGTTCGCGAAGTAGGCGTTGGTACACCTGGTCGTCGAGTCCGCCGCCACCCATGGGTGCCGCGAGTTGCGGAGTAATGAGATCCACGTAAAGCCTCCTGTTGATGGGTGCTTGCTTTTTATTGCTTACAGAGACAGTAACAATCTTTGGCGCAAATTGCTTCCGCAAATAGCCCCCTTTATACGGGAGCTGCGTTCGCTATAAGAGAAGTCTTATTCAGCGCTCTCGGTGGCGGCTGGCTTTGGCGCAAGAGCCTCGAGATCGACTGGCTTTCCAGACTTTGTAACAACCTTGACGCGACCAAGTACTTGAGCCAGAGCCTTCGCGCGAGCAACTTCGGCGATCATGGTCTGAACCTGGCCGGCCTCAGATACTTCCTTGATGAATTGATCTGGGGTCATTCCATAACGAGAAGATGCGCGAACCAAATATTCGGTGAGCTCAGTCTCGTTCACTGAAATCTGCTCGGCATCAATGATGTTGTCGAACAAGATCTCTTGGGTCAATGACTTAGTGGTTGATTCAATAACTTCCGCACGGTGAGTTGCATCATCCAAACGGCCTTCACCTTCGAGGTGAGCGTTTACTTCATCATCGATGATGTTCTGTGGCAATGGAATCTCAACAGATTCAATTAACTTCTCGATCAAAATATCGCGTGCATGTGCTCCTTGCTCGAGGTGCTTTACGCGCTCGAGGCGAGTTTGGATATCGGCCTTTAGCTCAGCGATGGTCTCGAACTCAGAAGCAAGCTTTGCAAATTCATCATTGAGTTCAGGAAGCTCGCGATACTTCACTGCCTTAACAGTGACATCGACGGCGCCCTTCTCATCATCTTTCTGACCAACTAGTTGAGTATCAAAACGCTTTGACTCGCCAACCTTGAGTCCAGCAAGTGCTTCATCAAGTCCATCAACCATGCGGTTGGTACCAACTTCGTAGGAGATGTCGTTTGCTTCTCCGCCTTCAACTGGCTCGCCATTGATGGTTGCTACTAAATCGATGGTGACGAAATCGCCGGTCTCAACTGCCTTCTCAACAGTATGCAAAGTTCCAAAGCGAGCGCGGAGTGCATCAACTTGCTCATCTACTTCTGAGCCAGAGACAACGACATCTTCAACTTCGATGGTCATCTCAGAGAAGTTCGGAAGTTTAAGTTCTGGACGGATATCTACTTCGGCTGAGAATGTGAGTGGCGCCTTATCTGCGTACTCGAGCTTGTCGACTACTGGACGGCCAATAACGGCAAGCTTGTTCTCGCGAAATGCATTAGAGAGAAAAGTATTGAGTGAAGCATTGACTGCCTCTTCGATAACAGCGCCGCGACCTACGCGCTGATCGATCATCATGTTAGGAACTTTGCCTTTACGGAAACCAGGAATGTTGATGCGCTCAGAGAGTGTCTTGTATGCAGTAGTAACGAATGGTTCGAGCTCTGCGAAATCGACATCAATCGAAAGTCGGACACGAGTTGGTGAGAGAGTTTCGACGGCGCTTTTCACGGGGCTCCTTTGAGGATTTCATTACTTAATCTGGACTTACTTATTGAGGTAACTCTGGTGATTAAAACTGGTGTTACTGGTCGGGGCGGGGAGATTCGAACTCCCGGTCTCCTGCTCCCAAAGCAGGCGCGCTAGCCACTACGCTACGCCCCGTGGCGTAAGTGAGAATTCTAAGCCCTAAATTTCCTTCTGCTTACCGAACCGCTAACCTAGGGGTCTGCATCACAGGCTCGCCTCCCAGGTGAGCGTAAAAATGCGGGTGTAGCTCAATGGTAGAGCCCCAGCCTTCCAAGCTGGCCATGCCGGTTCGATCCCGGTCACCCGCTCCAGTTCTCCTCGGATTTACGAGACCGCCCCCACATCTTCAATCACAAAATAGCC
>CAIUHB010000012.1 GCA_903898855.1 uncultured Actinomycetes bacterium
CCGCTAAGTATCGATTGATAATCTATTGCTGCGCTTCTTAAAGAGTGCTTTAATAGACATCAGAGGCCAGTTCGCACCGACCTCTGAGTCTGTCCCAGGTGGTACTAGGACTCGCGATCAACAGGCTCCGCGTTCTTGCGCGGGGCCTTTCGCATTTTCAAGATCTCTCGAAAAAGACCAATCAAAGCGGTCAGCAGCCCTGTGATCGAGGCAAAGACATCCATAGACACCACCTCCTTTCTCTCGTTGTCGGTATTCCCACCTTTCGGTGGGAATGCTGTGCGCAGCTTTTCCTGCTCCGTGAGGAGTGGTTTATCTACCGAATCAACTCGAGAAAGTTGGACGAGTGAAGGTTAAGGGTTTTAGGCGGCCGACATTTTTTGCCTGTGGATTGTTTACTTGCTTTCGAGTTTGGCGCGCCACGAAGAGAAGCTCCGGACCGATCCCGCGTGTGGGATTCGAAGCCATGGATATGGGTGGAGTTCAGCAAAATTCGTGAACTTCTTGAAGGATGGAACAGGGGCGTAAGTAACTGCAACGGGATTCTCTGCAGCAAATTGGTAGGGATCGCCCATGTAAACATGGAGATCGCGACGAGTGCTGAGATCTTTCAGCGTCTGAAGGTAGAACCCGATGCGGCGAGAGCTCAGTTGTAATTTACCGAGCGCAGCTTCATTAAAGAGGAAAACGACAGGTAGATCGGGATTCGCGGCTAGTGCTGGATCAGCATCGCCCATTGAATCAACGGTGAGCAAGACATATTGTGGCGCAGAGCTTTTAATAACTTCGCGCGGACCAATCGTTGCACCGAGATCAGCATCGTTATCGAGAATGGGGTCTTTGGTGAGTTGGTGCGGAGTGGTTTCATCGGGGAATTCTTGAATGGGGCAAGCTTTTTTGAGTGGGCACTTCATGCAAAGACCCGGTGCGCGCTTTTCTACCTGCCAACGCGCAAAGCCATAGGGCTTGCCGGTGCCAGCGCCGACTGTCCATTGCCAACCCAGAAGATTTGCAGCGCGCGAGCCATCGATCAAGTTTTGATACATCCGCTCCTGGCCAGCAAACCAATCTTTGCCGGAGCGAACGCTCCACTGCGATGCCATCCACATTCGAGTTTGGTTAACGAGCCAACCATCAGTTTCTAATTCGGAAAGAACGGTATCGACGCAATGCATCTGACGATTCCGGCCATCGCCGCCTTTTTCGCCGTTGATTTCAAAGCGAAGGTTTTCGAAAAGCCTGGTGCCAACACGGGCATAGAGATGGCGGGCATATTCCTGCCAGTAGAGCTCATCGCGAAACTTCTCGCGATCTTTAAAGGGCGCGCTCTTGACGGCGCGGTAGACCTGATCGAGTGTGAGGAGATTGTGGCGAATGTAAGGCGAGAGAACTGTGGCACCGCGTTTGTTGATGGGAAAGACTTCCGATCGTTGATCGGCATAGCGAGTGATATCCAGGTTAGCTAGCGCAGCGTTTGCAGCCGACTGTCCGCCTTCAATAGAACTCAATCCCAATCCACCTGAGTAGAGCCCAGCGAAATCTTTGGAGATTAATTCCAAAGTTGGCTTAGTGAGATCGATTTCTCTGAAATTCATAAGATGACAAGAGTACTTAATTACTCTTCGTAAAAGTTATGACCCACAAACTTTAACAAATTTTCTTTCTCGTCTGATCTTGTCTTCACAATTGAATGGTGATTAAATAGACCCAGAGGCCGGGTAATACCGACCCCTGGGTCTGTCCTAGATGATGCTAAGACTCATCGTTAGGCTCCGCGTTGCCGCGCGGGGCCTTTCGCATTTCGATTACCTTGTTAATCAAGTTAATGAACGCAATTAGCACACCGGAAAGCCCTCGGAAATCATCCATAGACACCACCTCCTTTCTCGTGTTGTCGGTATTCCAATCAGAAGATTGGAATGCTGTGCGCAGCGATCCCTACTCCGTGAGGAGCGGTTTATTTACCGAATCAACTCGAGAAAGTTGGACGTGGGAATATTAATAAGTTTGGAAAATGAAGATTTTTTGGGTGTGGATAAATATTGGGAGGCCACCAAGGTAATTGAGTCAATGGGCATAAATCCGATAAAACCCGATACATCCGGGGGTTATGAACTGCCGTAAACTTCTATCGTGAAGCGGTGGGGACGGGTATTACTAGCTCCACTGGTTCATGGAATAACACACCAACTTCATATGCCTATCAGTGGCAACGATCATTAACATTCGGGGGTACCTATAACGATGTCAGTGGTGCAACATCAAGTACCTACACATTTGTTGCCGGAGATGTCGGCTATTACTTCCGAGTGAAATTAACGGCAACCAATGATGCGGGAACTGCGGCACCTGTCTATAGTGCAAATACCGGATCGCCAGTTGCGAGTTTAAATACGACGACGACACTTTCCATTACTGGCTCTCCTACGCAGGCGATCTATCGAACCGCGCTTCCGATTGTTATAGGAGTGAGCGCCAATGGACGGATCACAATTTTGGCTAATGGAAAAGCAGTTCCTGGTTGCAAAAACGTTTTGACTGTTTCACTGGCCTTCACCTGCAATTGGAAGCCAGCGATTCACGCTCCAGTCACTTTGGTTGCAAGCTATTCACCGACCCAAGCAGGATATCTGGCGTCGACGTCGGCGCCATATAAATTGAATGTCATTGTGCGCTCAAATAACCGCTAGATTTTAGTATTCCCTGTTGGGGATGTTGGGCGACCCTCGCCGGGCATTAAGATTCACAAATGCGTAACTGGAAAGCGGCCGTGGCGATTGGTGCCACTATTTTGGCCAGTTTCCAATTTGCACCAAGTGCCCAAGCCGTTCCATCTTGCTCAACCACGCTTGGCACATACACGGGTAATGGAACTAACGGAACAAATGGAACGAGTTACACCACTCTTACTATTTCGCAGACTGGTTCATGCACATGGACTGTCCCTTCCGGTGTCACACAAGCCGATGTATTAATTGTTGGCGGTGGTGGCGGTGGAGCTGGTGGTAATTCCGGTTCTACTGGTTCTGCCGGTGGTGGTGGAGGTGGTGGCGCGATGGTCGCAACAAACTATCCGCTCACACCTGCTACTGGTCTTTCAATTACCGTCGGCGCGGGGGGCAATGGCGGACCAAGCACGAGTGGTGGAGATTCCACGTTGGGATCACAAGGTGGCACTACTACTTTTGATCAGATCTCAGCCGGTGGTGGTGGAGGTGGTGGGTATTCCAGCGCCAATGGCTTCCTCACACAAAACGGTTTACCCGGAACTGCCGGTGGTGGCGCCGGTGGTGCAAGTAATCACTGGAACGCATACAACGATGGTTCATCGTCACTTGCACAAGGTGGAACTGGAACAACCAAGGTAGTTGGTGGCCAGACTTACACCGGTATCAAAGGTGGTAACGGTGGTGTCTATGTATTAGGAACCAGTCCCTCAAATACTTCTGCTGTTGGTGGAGGTGCGGCAGGAAATGCAACAAGTGCAAACCCACCTGTACCTGGCGCGGCCTTCTCAACAAGCATTAGTGGTTCGGCAACAAATTATGGTGGCGGTGGATTGGCCTACGGAGCAACTAGTTGGGTCAATGGCACCAGTCCGACGGGCGTTGGCTTTGGTGGTTGGGGTGGTCTGGCACTTGTGGCAGGAACTTCGGGAAATAATGGAGTAGTCATCATTCGATATATTTCTATTCCCATTGTTGTAAATTCATTTGGACTTTCAGGAAACGCGACAACGGCTACTTATCGGAGTGCCAATTTAATTCAAGTAAATCTCAGCTCCTTTGCGATCGTGACTTTCTATGCGGGTGGCAAGAAGATTCCTGGATGCAACAAAATCAGTGCGACGGGAACTACTCCCAACCTCATTGCAGCATGCTCGTGGAAACCTTCGATGCATGGCAGCGTCACTCTCACGGCGCAGTTATCGGCCACCGGCAATAGCCCTTACGTTTTAGCCGGGCCGGCCAAAGTTGGCGTGATCGTGCGTAGCAATACTCGCTAACTAGCGATTGCCCGCGCGATTGAACTACGCTCAGTCCATGACTTTCACGATGTACTCCACCACCTGGTGCGGCTATTGCAAGCGCCTTAAGCGCCAACTTAATGACTTGGGAATTACCTTCGAGGAAGTCAATATCGAAGAGGTCCCAGATGCGGCGGCCTTGATCGAAAAGATCAATAATGGCAATCAAGTTGTTCCGACGTTGGTCTTCTCCGATGGCACTTCGATGACTAATCCCCCAGCCGCAGATGTTCAGGCCAAGCTAGCCACGCTCTAACTGGCGGTTTGCTGAACTTCTCACGCAATCTTCGTGACCACTAAAATCTATCCATGAACTCCCGTGGTCGACTCATCAAGTCGCTAGTTAGTTCATTCGGCGTGGCCGCGCTCCTTCTGGTCGGCGCTCCAGTAGCAAGCGCGGTGAACTACACCGTTACATACGATGCCAACAGTGCAAATCCGATGGTGGGTGCGACAAGCGGAACAGTTCCATCTCCGACAAGTTATGCATCGGGTTCGACCGTCACTGTTGCTTCCAACTCGGGCGCATTAGCCAGGCAAGGTTTTACATTTGCAGGCTGGAATACGAGTGCAACTGCAACAACTGCGCTCTATGCGGCGGGATCAGGCACCTTCACCATTAATGCTGATACAACTTTGTATGCAATTTGGAGCATTCCTCAATCAGCACGCTTAATTGCATCCGGTGGTTCTGTTGTCACCATCGCTAATACCAATAACGTCGCGAATGGTGCCAACTGCGTCGGAGGAAATATTCGCGGTGTCACATCCGATGGCACATATATGTATTTCCGCCCATCCACATACCCCGGTTTTATTTGTAAATTAACTATGGCTGGCGTTGTCGTTTATGCCGCAAACGTTGGCGGTGTATTGGGTGATGGAACGATTCCTACGGATTCCATGGCACTTGCTTACAGCTCAGGATGCATCTTTGTTCGAGGTACTGGAGCAGCAACAAGCACTGTTTATTGCATCGATACCAGCGATTGGTCCATCACGGCGCGAACGCTTCCGACATCGCTTTATGCTGGAGGTGGTTGGGGAACAGGAAACGTCATTACCTTTCCGGATGGCCGATTTGGCGCGGTAAGTGCGCCCGGTGCTGGAACAGGTATCGGCCTCTGTCCGGGTGGAATGTATTGCAAGATTCTTCGACTCTATAACGTAATTGGTGCGGGAAAGAGCGTCACCTTCACTACATCTGAGGATCTATACCTTGCCGATCCAGAATCTGGCTGGCCAAATGATGAACATGGCATCGCAACCGACGGCACCTACCTTTACGAAATTATGTTTAGCAGTGGCTACAAAGTCTGGGCGCTTCGCTCGGGTGCGCCGTCTTACTTAGTCTTTAATGGCAGTGGCTCTGGTGCATGCGGCGCAACCACTGGAGTTACTGGTGGATTGTGCGGAATTAATACTCCCGTTGATGGAACGACCTCTCTCATGAGCAATGCCACCTATATCGGCCACAATCACGCAACCGGTACTTACATGATGGGTGATTACAGCAACCCAAAGATCTATATTTCTAATTCAATATTGCCCCCATCTGGCCTAGGTAGCTTGGCTTCTAATGCTTCCTTCAACTCTTTTGGACTAAACAGCGGCCTCTCTACTGCGATCTATCGGGCGAACAATCAAATTGTTGTTAATTTAAATGTTCCTTCCAAAGTGACTTTCTACTCCAAGGGCAAAGCAATTCCTGGTTGCAAAAATATTTCTTCTACGGGAACTTCTCCGAGCATCGTCGCAACATGTAATTGGAAGCCAGCGGCGCACGGTTATGTCTACATCACAGCTACTGCTGTGCCCACAAATAGCCAGATCGCTAGCGGATCGACTTCTCCGTTGCTTCTTCTTGTTAGTGCGCGCAGCGGAAACCGCTAACCGCTCGTTCTGAAACTTCTGCTTTACGGAGCTACGTAAGGAGGAAGGCTGGAGGAGACAAGTGGCGTCCAGTGGTAATTACTGGAGTCATAGGTTGGGTTGGCAGGATTCTGTGCCAAGAGCAGGAGCATGGTGCCCGAGACATTGGTAAGCGGTGTTGGCGGAACTGACAAGGTAGTTCCGGAATAGAGCGCAGTTCCTTTAACAACGCGGATATTGCGCAAATAGCCGCTTAAAGCATAGGTACTACGGTACTGATTGAGCTGACCGACAACGACATTGCTATTGGAGATGGTCAGACCCGAATAGGTTGTGGTTGCAACTCGCGTGCCATCAACATAGATGCTGTAGGTGTTCACATCGCGAACGGCTGCGTAATGGTGGAAATTGGAATCGTTCCATTGCCCTGTGGTGAGCGCGTAGGCCAGATCGTGTCCAACGCCATTAATACGTAACTTGATGGCAGATGACTCAATCCAGAAGGCAAAGCCGCCACCGCTATTTACATCGCCACCAGAATCAAAGAAAGTCTGATTCTGGGCATTGGTAATTTTCGCCCAGACATCGATGGTGAAGGAGGATGCTCCGAGATTTAAGTTGGGATCAGAGGCGTAGGAAATATCGGTGGTGGTATTAGCAAAGTTAAGGCTGCCGCTCGGGAGTGATGTTTGTGTCAAAGTGCCATCGTGATCGACTGTCTCGACCGTAAATTTATAAACGCTGGTGGCTCCCGCTTTCGCCACTGCTGGTCCCACTGCGTTATAGAGCGTGACGGTAAAGCCGGTGGAGATATTGGAAATTTCCGAATACGTAAGTCCAGATCCAGCTAACGAGAAGGAGCCATTGTTGTCATAGACGCGAACTGAATCGTAATTTGTCGATCCGCCAGTTTGATAGAGAGTCAACGGCGTCGATGTTGTGGAGTCATAGGCGCGAAGGATTAAATCTTTTCCGTAGCACCCCGTGCTAATTCCGCTGACTTGAAGTGAGGTCAATCGGTAGGCAGCGTTATTGCCCGTTGCATTAGCGAATGTGGCATAGGGGGTAAGGGAGATAGTGGGAGAGCATGCTGTAGCCACCAATACGCCTTGGCCATATTCAACGACACCGGAGGCGAGTTGAATTTTTGAGGCAAATGTTGAACCAAGAGTTGAGTAGGCAATGACAGAGGCAATAGCCAAAACTGATAACTTGATTTTGAGTCCGATTTTTGGACGGACTAGTTCATCCTCTTCGATAACGTCATCGAAGTACTCATCATCGGAAAAGTCGTAATCGGCAGCGCTCATCGCGCGCCTGCCTTATGACTTTTCTTCACCCCCTCACTTTATCAATCCGATC
>CAIUHB010000013.1 GCA_903898855.1 uncultured Actinomycetes bacterium
CATCTCGATCGCATCGCAAAAGTTGATGGCGATGTGCACGCCTTTCTCTCTGTTGATTCTGAAGGAGCTTTGGAACAAGCCAAGGCTGCCGACGCACTTCGTGCTTCTGGTAAGGCAACCTCACCACTAGCTGGCGTTCCACTTGCCTTAAAAGATGTACTTGCCCAAAAGGGTGTACCTACAACCTGCGGTTCAAAGATGTTAGAAGGTTGGCGTCCGCCATATGACTCAACCGTCGTAACCAAACTTAAAGAAGCCGGCGTTGTCATATTAGGTAAAACCAATATGGATGAATTTGCGATGGGTTCATCAACCGAAAATTCAGCATATGGTCCAACCCATAATCCTTGGGATCTAACCCGCATTCCTGGTGGATCTGGCGGCGGATCTGCTGCAGCGCTGGCTGCATTTGAAGCACCACTTGCTATTGGCACCGATACTGGTGGCTCGATTCGCCAACCAGCAGCAGTAACCGGAACAGTAGGCGTTAAGCCAACGTACGGCGGCGTCTCTCGTTATGGTCTTGTTGCATTCTCATCCAGCCTTGATCAAGCCGGCCCATGTGCACGCACAGTCTTGGATACCGCGCTCCTGCATGAAGTAATTGCAGGTCACGATGAGCGTGACTCCACCAGCATCAACCAACTAGTCCCACAAGTTGTTGCAGCAGCAAAGAAACTTGATGTTAAGGGAATGAAGATTGGTGTCGTCAAAGAGCTCAGTGGCGATGGATATCAAGCAGGTGTCAGCCAACGTTTCCAAGAATCATTGGATCTATTAGTTGAAGCGGGCGCCGAGATTGTTGAAGTTTCATGCCCTAACTTCGAATACGCACTGGCTGCCTACTACTTAATTGCGCCATCTGAAGCTTCATCTAACTTGGCACGTTTTGACTCCATGCGCTACGGAATTCGCATCGGTGATGATGGAACTATTGGCGCCGAGGAAGTCATGAAGCTCACTCGTCATGCTGGTTTTGGCCCAGAGGTGAAGCGCCGAATCATCCTCGGTACTTATGCGCTCTCATCTGGTTATTACGATGCATATTACGGATCAGCACAGAAGGTACGTACGCTGCTTAAACAAGATTATGAGCGCGCCTTTGAGAAGGCTGATGTTCTCGTTTCACCTACCTGCCCAACCACAGCATTTAAAATCGGTGAGAAGAGCGATGATCCACTTGCGATGTATCTCAATGACGTTGCAACCATCCCAGTAAATATGGCTGGTATTGGTGGAATGAGCCTTCCTTGTGGGCTTGCACCTGAAGATGGTCTCCCAGTTGGTTTCCAAATCATGTCGCCAGTTATGCAAGATGATCGTTTGTATCGCGTTGGTGGCACGCTGGAAGCGGCTCTTCTCTCTAAGTGGGGCAAGCCGTTGCTGGCTAGCGCTCCAGAGTTGGCGGTGCGCTAATGGCGCTTAATTATGACGCGGCAACCGCGAGGTATGAGCCAACCCTCGGCCTAGAAGTTCACGTTGAACTCAATACCAAGTCGAAGATGTTCTGTTCCTGCGCAACTGAGTTTGGTGCAGAGCCAAATACTCAAACCTGTCCAGTCTGTCTCGGGCTTCCTGGCTCATTGCCAGTAGTTAATGCCAAGGCAATTGAGAGCACAATTTTGATTGGCTTGGCGCTCAATTGTTCAATCGCGCCGTTTAGTCGTTTTGCTCGCAAAAACTATTTCTATCCAGATATGCCAAAGAACTTCCAGACCTCGCAATATGACGAGCCAATCTGCGTTGATGGTTACCTAGATGTCGAAATTGAAACCGATGA
>CAIUHB010000014.1 GCA_903898855.1 uncultured Actinomycetes bacterium
CCACCCAGATAAGACCAAGGGCGATAAGAAGTTAGAAGAGCGTTTCAAAGAGGTCTCTGAGGCCTATGAGACGCTCTCTGATTCCAAGAAGCGCGCTGAGTATGACGAGATGCGCGATGCATTTAAATCCGGCCGAATTCCGCAAGGTGGCTATGGTGGTCCCCACGGTGGCCCGCAAGGCGCTGACTTCAGCGACTTCTTTAATAACGCTGGCGGCGGCCCGCAAGATATTTTCTCTTCGCTATTTGGTGGCGGCCGTGGCCCTCGTCGTGGCGCAGATCTGCAATCTGAGATCACTATTTCATTTCGCAACGCACTCAACGGCACGGAAGTAACCATTCCCGCGCAATCTCGCGGTGGAACAAGTGTGACGACTCGAATTCCAGCCGGCATCAACGATGGCGCAAAGATTAAATTAAAAAATCGCGGAGCACCTGGCGAAGCTGGCGCCGGAGATTTATTTATCACCGTCCATGTCACCAAACATCCGGTCTTTACTCGCAAAGAGGCTAACTTGTTGATGACACTGCCAGTGACCTTTACTGAAGCCGCACTTGGCGCGGATATTAAAATTCCGACCATTGATGGCGATGAAGTCACTGTTCGCATCGCACCTGGCACTCCAAACGGTCGCACGCTTCGCGTGAAAGGCCGAGGCGTAAAGACCGTGAAGGTAACAGGCGATTTATTAATTACCGTTGACGTTCAGGTTCCACAACGAGTCGATGGAAAAGCCAAACAAGCTCTGGAAGAATTTGCTAAAGCTACAAACGATTTTGATCCACGAGCAGATCTAGCACAAAGGGCACGCGCATAATGAGTGAGAACGAGTTCACCGAACATTCCGATGATGAAGCGGTCTATGTAATTTCGGTGGCCTCACAACTCTCCGGAATGCATCCACAAACTCTTCGCCAATATGACAAGCTCGGTTTAGTCTCGCCAGGTCGCGCATCAGGACGCGGTCGCCGTTATTCATTGCGCGACATTGCATCACTTCGCAATATCCAACGCCTTGTTGGCGATGGCATCAATTTGGCTGGAATCAAGCGGATTATGGAGCTGGAATCAGCCGTTGCTTCAATGGCGATTGAGATGGCAAAACTTCGTACCGAAGTTGATGCCCTGCTAGAAGCAAATCCCCCTAAAGGCCTTGTGCGACGCGAGAAATCGACCATCGTCGTATACAAAGAAGAGAAATAATTTAGATAGGGTTCTGGCATGTCATCACGCGAAGAACTCAAAAATGAAATCCTCACCAAGGCCGTCGTTCACGGAAAAGTTATTCTCTCCTCCGGTAAAGAAGCGGACTACTACGTTGATCTTCGCCGCGTAACTCTCGATGCAGTTGCCGCTCCTCTCGTTGGTGAAGTGATGCTCGAACTCACCAAAGATATGGATTACGAAGCTGTTGGCGGTCTCACTCTTGGCGCCGATCCAGTTGCTACCGCGATGATGCACACTGCCGCAAAGCAAGGTCGCAAACTTGATTCTTTTGTTGTTCGCAAAGCCGAGAAAGCGCACGGACTCCAACGCCGTATTGAAGGACCAGATGTTAAAGGTCGTCGCGTACTTGCCGTAGAAGACACATCCACAACTGGCGGTTCAGTCATGACTGCGGTTGAAGCCCTCAAGGAAGCTGGCGCCATTGTTGTTGGCGTTGCAGTTATCGTTGAGCGCGGAGCAGCGCCACTTATCGAGCAGAACGGCTTGGAATATCGAGCTGCATATCAGCTCGCCGATCTCGGTCTTTAATTAATTAAATATTTACGAGAGGTGGCGACGTGTGCGCCACTCCTTGATGCCTTCCCAAAGAATTGGTGCAATCGAAAC
>CAIUHB010000015.1 GCA_903898855.1 uncultured Actinomycetes bacterium
ATCTTCATGGTGACCATGTTTGTGAAAGTTATTCCAACTTTGGATAACGTCACCAAGATCGTTGGTTTCGGAACCATCGCACTCGGATTCATTCCGATGATCTGGTACTGGAGCCGTGGCCATGCCTACTTCAAGATTCCTTCTAAGGAAGAGCGAGTAGCTGTCCTCATCGAACTCGAGCAGAACCTCTAGTTCAAGCAATTCTGTAAATCGCCGCTTGGTCTTCGGACTAGGCGGCGATTTTTATTTGGGAGCATGTTACGAGCTAAGCCATATGAAGTGACTCGTCGAATACAGCCCTCAGAAATTACTTTTTAATTCCCTTGCGACCCAGGTAAACCCACATCGCGAGCACTCCTAAAAGGAGCGAGAAGCCAAAGAGCAGATCTTCTAACGGTGCGCCTGCAAGTCGGTGGCCATTTATTACAGCCGGCGAATACATAACAATATTTCGAGAGGTCAACCACCAGTTGGTGATTAGTTGCATCGGGAAAATGATTGCATAGGACGTCCAGAAGACCTTTTTGGTCACGAGCTTTGTCTTCACTCCGAAGAGGTCGAAGAGCACGGCCGCAATAACGGCCACCACGGCAATCTGGCTATAACTCATCATGATCACCTACCGGCCAATCTTTCTTTACCCGGCGCACAGCTTCCAGCGTCATGACACCAGCGATCGGAACAATGATGAAGAAGAGATACTCCTCGAGTGGGATATGAAACGGCCCAATAATTCCGAGCATCTGCTTGCTATCAAAGTGCCAATGACCGCGCTTGATCGCATATGCATCCCAAGCTACGAAGATTAGCCCGATCGGCGCAATACTTAACGCGAGCCGGCGAAAGCGCTTTAACACTCGAACCTTGAGAGCGATCTCAAGCCAGAACGAGCCCACAACAGTAAAGGCGAGCATCGCCACATAGCTCCAGTGAATCATGGGATAAGTATGAGGGTTTTAGCGGTTGCCGACACGAGGATAGACATAGACCTTGAATGATGCGCTGGCACCGGTGATTCCATTTCCCGTAGGCGAAGCGATCGCGGAGAGTGTTGCCGAATTTCTCACAGAAGGCTTCCACGGGCAAATGACAGTGGCATTCGGCGTTGCGCCGGTAGTGGGCTTATTTTTGCAGCCTGGAATAATGACTCCATTGACTCTAAAAGTGACCTTTGATGGCGCAGTTACCACAACGGTGATGTTGATGAGCGTTCGGAAGTAAGCGGTTGTGGCATTGCCAGTTAATGCGAAAGTTCCGAAATTTGTCGTATCTAGGACATCGGTAACGGTGATGGTGATTGCCTGAGTCGAGGTATTACCCGATGGATCGGTCGCAGAAAGGGTGACGTCATAGACATTGTTGGCGCCTACATCGGTCGGAGCTTCATAATTGGGGGAGACTTTAAAAGTAATGAGCGCCGTTCGGGAATCACTTTGATTTATCGAGAAGGTTGCTGAATCCACGCCTCCCGATATGGTGATGGTCGCGGATTCGGAGACCGTAATAGTTGCAGCAGTTACATTGGTTGGAGTGTTTTCTGGCAATGAGAAAGATGTGCCAGAAGTAAATGATGGCGGAACGACGTCGGCAATGAAGCGAAGAATGATTATGCCACTTCCACCGCTTCCCGCAGCTGTATTGCCGCTGTAGGTGGAGCCACCGCCACCGCTTCCGGTATTTGCAAGGCCGGATACTCCAGGAGTACTTGAGTTGTAACCACCGTTACCACCGCCACCTGAGCCACCAGATGCTTGATTTGAGGTGGAGCCAGATCCGCCACCACCGCCACCTGCGATGTATCCACTAACTCCAAAAGGCGTGGCAAAGACATTTAAATAAGTAGAGACGGCGTTTGTTCCCGCGCCACCGTTACCGCCGATGGAATTGGCAGCACCGCTTCCAGCGCCTCCGGCACCACCGCCACCACCGCCAGATCGAGTAGTCGTCGTGCCGCCAGCACCACCACCAAATCCATATTTAGCTGCTGCACCAGAAGGAAGGGTTTGTGTAGAACTTCCGCCAGAGTTTCGGCTGTTATCTAGATCTTCCGTTCCGCCACCACCTGAACCGCCATTTGATCCTGCGGTGTAGGAACCGACGGTAGCGTTGTAAGCATATGAGGCACCAGCGCCGCCGCCAGTTGCAACAACACTTGAAGACGAAACAATCCACGAGTCCGATCCGTTATGAGATCTATTCAATGTTGGATCTAAACTATCGCCACCGGGAGTTCCGCCTACTCCAACACTTAAATTAATTACAGTTCCGGGAGAGACCGAATAGCCGTTGTAGACAACAACGCCACCAGCTCCGCCGCCACCACCCCAAGCACCTGCACCTCCGGCTCCGCCGCCGCCGACAATCACTGCATCAAAGGAATTAACTCCAGCAGGCGCTTTCCAGGAATTCGTTCCTATCGCAGCGAAGGCGATGTAGCAATAACTTCCAGACGTTGCTACGGAAATGCTTGCAGTAGAGGTGACATCAGATTGGCATGCCCCAGACCCAATCAGCGTTGCTTGGGACGGAGCTATAGAAATTGCAGTAAATAGCAAAAGAGCAATAGCGAAAAAGGTTTTAGAGAATTTCCCTTTGGCCGGACCCATACTTAATTATATGGGAGGCCACGCCTGGCATATGGAGCCAGTTGATCGAAGGTGAACATGCAGGATTTAGCGGTTATTGGAGCGGACAACTACACCTGTACTTATAGTTTTGCTCGAGCTGGTCAGATAACTAGTACTGCTGGGGATTAATCGTGCTGAAATGCGTACCGTGCCGTGCATCGAGGGTTTCCATGAACAAGTCGCTACCAGCGAACTTGAGAGAATGGCGGAGCATCCAGGAATAACTTTATCGTTTGCATAAAAAGTCACTTTTCCATCTGACCCAGCAACACCTAGATTCGCTGTAATCGTGGACAGCTGTCTATAAGTCGGGGTTGCAGGCGCTGTTACGCTCACCGAGCTTGCACTTGCGAGAACTCCGCCAGTGCCATTGAGCGTGAAGAGAAAGGAGAGGCTATCGACACGTGCAGCAAAAGTGCTTCCGCTATCGCTGGATTCCCACGTAGTTGTTGTTGACCAACCCGCTAGTGAGCCGGTGGTCGTTGGTGGTGCGTACCAGCATTCATCCACACGGCCAGTTGCTGAAAACTTTATCCAGAATTTGCCGGCGGCGGGAATTGTCACATTTCCGGTATAGGTGGCAACCAGACCTACAACTGATGAGTAGGTAAAAGTGCCAAGTAGCGTGCTTCCAGGGGTTCCGGAATTGTCCGTGTATAGGCGTAACGTTAAGTAGCTTGGTGTGCCCAGTGAAAAAAGTTTGACGTCAATGCTGGTGATAGTCGCTGGTGCGGCTGCCGTTACTGGCTGAAACAATTGCCAGTTCGTATTCATGCCGTAGTCAGTGCATGTAGACGTGATCGTTGAAAAAAGTGAAGTGGCATTTGCCGGGCTTAGAAATGAAAAAAGAAAAGAAAAACTAAGAAGAAGGGAGAGCCCAATCTTGATTGATTTCCTTTTCATACCTAAAGTCTAACCTTCACACTCAAGGAATTAAAAAGACTTTTCTCGGAGTGGGTTGTGAGGGACTCGAACCCCCGACCCAGTGATTAAGAGTCACTTGCTCTACCAACTGAGCTAACAACCCGAGATTATGAAATTGTGACCTGCTTTTACGTCGTGGCAGACCCTATCAGCGCAGGCGGGGGAGCGCAAAAACCTCTTACGCAGACCACTTCGCGCGATATTTACCGCTCAAAATAACCTACATCTGAAG
>CAIUHB010000016.1 GCA_903898855.1 uncultured Actinomycetes bacterium
ATGTTGGATGGTTTTCGAATTCTTCGAAGCCATCGCGATAGTTTGCGTGGAATTATCGCCACTTCAGTACAACGTGGCGGTGTCACATCGGTAACGTTGATTGCGCTTTTGCTAGAGCGAAATACCTATCATCCATCAAATAATCCGGATGCAGGACTTCGTGGGTTTGGAACCGCACTTGCAATTGCTGGTGTTGGAGTTGGAATCGGTTCACTTATAAGTCCGTGGATTGTTGCTCGAATTGGCAGACATAAATGGATTCGACTAGCGCTGGTTGGCCCAGTTCCATTTCTACTTCTCTTTGCCTTCTACTCGCGGCAATCCACCTTCTTATTAACTGCATTTATGGTGGCACTCTTTGGCCAAGCAGTAAAAGTCACTAATGACGCGCTTGTGCAATCAACTATTGCTGATGATTTCCGCGGCCGCGCCTTCGCCTTCTATGACGTTGCAGTAAATATCGGAATTATGGTTGGGGCGTTAGGTTCAGCGATCTTGCTCCCCAAGAGCGGTCAATCAGCGTTGCTGTTGGTCTTGCTCGCACTTATCTATTTAGCCACTTCAGGGTTTGTTCTTCGCCCACCACGAGAGTAGTTCTGCTTTAGCCGCCTCAAAGCCTAAAGGGCCTTGTTCCATACGTAGATTAAGTAGATGTTGATATGCCTGACCTACCAATCGCGAGGGCTTAAGCTCCAAAATCTCCATAATTTGTTCGCCGTCGAGATCGGGGCGAATCTTCTCCAACTCTTCTTGCTCCATCAAGAGCGCGATGCGCTGCTCTAATGAATCATAAGTAGCGGCCAATTTCTCTGCCTTACGCTGATTACGAGTTGTGCAATCTGCGCGCGTAAGAACATGGAGATGAATAAGGAGATCTTCGGCGTCGCGGATATATCTGCGGACGGCAGAGTCAGTCCACTCGCCACTTCCATAACCATGGAAACGCAAGTGAAGAAAGACAAGTTGTGAAACGTCTTTAATTACATCATTGCTAAAGCGAAGTGCCCGCAGGCGCTCTTTGCTCATGCGCGAGCCAACTACTTCGTGATGGTGGAATGAGACTCCGCCGCCAGGAATTAGTTCGCGCGTGCGCGGCTTGCCAATATCGTGTAAGAGCGCTGCTAAGCGAATGACAAGATTTGGTCCACCCAAACGATCTTCTAAGGCAATGGCTTGTTCAAGAACAGTCAAGGTATGTTCATAGACATCTTTGTGGTGATGATGTTCATCTATCTCGAGTTTTAATTGTGGTAGTTCAGGCAAGATGATGGAAGCTAAACCGCTCTCTACCAATATTGATAACCCGGCTCGTGGATTATTCGACATCAAGAGTTTTGTTAACTCATCGCGCACTCGTTCAGCCGAGATAATTGTGATTCGTTCAAACATATTAGAGATGGCAGTAAATACCGTCGGATCCAGGGTGAAATCTAATTGCGCAGCAAAACGCGCAGCGCGCATCATGCGAAGCGGGTCATCTGAGAATGAATCTTCAGCTTTGCCTGGTGTGCGAAGTTGTCGCTTTACTAAATCATTAATTCCATCAAAGAGATCGATAAATGTTGGCTCTGGAGTAGTTAGCTCTAGCGCCATCGCATTGACGGTGAAATCGCGGCGACCTAAATCACCTTCAATTGAGTCACCAAAATCCACATCTGGTTTGCGGCTGGTGGGATCGTATTTTTCGCTTCGATATGTCGTAACTTCAATCGTGAGATCACCATGTTTAGCCGCGATGGTGCCGAATTGTGCGCCGGTCTCCCAGACCGCATCTGCCCACTTTTTTAATATCTTTGAGCTTTGCTCTGGACGCGCACTTGTCGTGAAATCTAAATCATTGCCCAGGCGACCAAGAATTGCATCGCGAACCGGTCCACCAACCAAGGCCAAAGTGTGTCCAGCTTGCGCGAAAATCTTCGCTAACTCGAGAGCGACTGGAGCGCTCTTAATAAGAGCTTCGGTGGCATGAGCAATGGCGATATCGCGCGGGGTTGGGCCGCCGCCAGTTGAGGTTTTCGCATCAGTGCTCACAATCGCCAAGGGTAGAGCAGTACCCTTGCTCTATGACCCCGGCACCTGGTGCGGGTGGCGAAGCCGTTCCAACAAAACGGAAGAAGCGTCGTAGACGACGCCCGACTGGACCACTGACACCGAATCACAATTCTGCGCAACCTTTGGCGAGCTCGGATAAGCCTGCGCCAAAAAAGCCATCGTTTAATAAGCCAAAGGCCGGAGCGAAATCGAATCAGGGTTATGCCAAACGTGTTGATGAAGTTAGCGCCGGCGGTTTAGTTATTGATGTGACTGGTACCAAAGGCCTGCTGATTGGTCGCAAGGATCTAAAAGATGTGAAGAAAGAACGCTTGCTCTGGTCGCTACCTAAAGGTCATATCGAAGCTGGCGAGACTCCAGAAGAGGCCGCAATTCGCGAAGTCGCCGAAGAGACCGGAATTGAAAGTGAGATTTCAAAATCCCTCGGCGTTATTGATTTCTGGTTTATGGCGGGCGGAAAGCGCATTCATAAAACCGTTCATCATTTTCTCTTTAAAGAGGTCGGTGGG
>CAIUHB010000017.1 GCA_903898855.1 uncultured Actinomycetes bacterium
ACCAATGGGTGGTTCTTCTTCCAGCCAGGAGAGACGATTGCCAAATCAGCTTCTGCCGGAAGTTCGGTAGAAATGGTTATTGCCTCGACTGATATCTCTCGCTCATCAAATACATAAATATTCTCAACTCCGCGCGAACGCAGGAAGCGCACTAAGGCGCTACCGGTGACTCCCCCTCCAAGAATTAGTATTCGTGAGGTTGGAAGTGGGTTGAGAAAATCCATTGTTATGCAACGACCCATTGACCATAAAAAATACCGAGGCCAGCTGCGACTGACATGCCGGCAATAATCCAGAAACGAATCACAATCGTCACTTCACCCCAGCCAAGCAGTTCAAAGTGGTGCTGAAGTGGAGCCATCTTAAAGACGCGCTTGCCCCCAGATAATTTAAAGTATCCGGTCTGAATAATCACCGAAAGAGTGATGATCACAAAGAGTCCACCTAGTAGAGAGAGGAGTAATTCGGTCCGCAAGGTAATTGCAAGGCCAGCAATCGCTCCACCTAAAGCTAGTGAACCGACATCGCCCATAAATATCTTTGCCGGCGAGGCGTTCCACCAGAGAAATCCTGCGCAAGCTCCGGCGAGTGCGGCAGCGAGCAGCGCCATATCTAGTGGATCTCGAACAACGTAACATTTAGAGAGAATTGTGTTCTGCTCGAGTCCGCAGCTCTGCTTAAACTCCCAAACTCCGATTACAACGAAGGCGATGAAAGTCATGATGGCAGCTCCAGTAGCAAGTCCATCTAAGCCATCGGCCAGATTTACGCCATTGCTTGTACCTAAAACGAGGAAGATTACCCAAATAATTAACAGGACGGTTCCGAGTTTGAGCGAAGTCTCGCGCACGGTGGAGAGATGAAGCGAGATTGGCGTGAGGCCGGCAGAATCACGGAAGTGAAGTCCGGCGCCAGCAAAGAGTGCTGCAACGATTGCTTGACCTAGAAGTTTCTGCTTGGCACGTAGCCCCTGTGAATTTTGGCGGACAACTTTGAGATAGTCATCAATAAAGCCAACTAAGCCAAGGCCCAGAATCAGACCTAACACGAGCAGCGCCGAACTGGTCATCTTCTCGCCAGTAAATAGATGGCTCAATAAGTATGAGGCGCTGGTTCCAGCAATGAGAATGACTCCACCCATTGTTGGCGTTCCGCGCTTAGAGTGATGAGATTTAGGGCCATCATCTCTAATCATCTGACCGTACCCGCGCTTGGCCAGGATGCGAATAAATACAGGGGTAAAGAGAAAACTTCCTAAAGTTGCCAAGCTGCCTGCAAGTAATATGCCCTTCATAGCTCCTGGCTACCCTTCTCTCGCAAAACTTTCAACTCTTGCCATCGATTAATAATCGCTGTTGCTAACTTTTCGAAACCTTCACTGCGCGATGCCTTTACAAGCACCACATCACCCTCACTAAAGTGCTCAACAATTTCCAGGGCTTGCTCGCCATCTGAAAAATAATGTTCTACTAACGGAGAATTCTCTGCCCCACCTAAGTAGTCCTTAGTTCCCACTGAAAGCAGATGATCAACACCAATATCGGAGGCAAGTTTGCCAATCCGCTTGTGCTCATCGGCGCTGGACTCGCCGAGTTCGTGCATCTTGCCCAATATCGCCCAACTCTCTCCCCCGCGTTCTTGCGCTAAGAGAACCAGAGTTCGAAGCGCAGCGGCAGCGCTCTCTGGATTGGCATTGTATGAATCATTAATCAAAGCGAGTCCGAATTCCTCCAACAGGGCCATTCGCCATTTGCTGGCCGGCTCAGCGGTAGAAAGGGATGCAGCAATTGAGTCAATCGGAATATTCAACGCCGTTGCAATAGCAGCCGCAGCAAGGGCATTGGATACTTGATGAATTCCAAGAAGTTGAAGTCCAACTGCAGCACGTCCTTGTGGAGTCACCAAGTCAAAGTGGGCTCGCCCCTCTCGATATTCCAGATCTGAGGCGCGCACATCACAACTTGTCTTCTCGCCAAAGGTGATGACATTGAGCTTCAAACCATCTGCCATATGCGGCGTGAATTGATCGTATGTGCCAAGGACTGCGGTAGATCCATCTTCCAATCCGGCAATAATCTCCGCCTTGGCTTCAGCTATATCGGCCTGACTTCCAAACTCTCCCAAATGCGCGCTACCAACCACCAGGGCTGCACTTACATTAGGCACTGCAATTTCAACTAGGCGAGAGATATCTCCACGATGACGAGCACCCATTTCAACGACACAAAATTTAGTTTTTGATGTGCAGCGCAAGAGAGTTAAGGGAACGCCCAAGTCGTTATTGAGCGACCCAACATTGGCTACCGTCTCGCCAGCGCTCTGCAAAATATGAGCAATTAAATCCTTGGTGGTGGTCTTGCCTTGAGAACCGGTAATTGCTACTACCTTCATCTCGGGTAGCTGACTACGTAGATATTTAGCTAAAGATGCTAAAGCTACGGTGACATCGGAAACTTTTATGGAAGGAAAATTAACTTCTTTACTCACTAAAGCGAATTGGGCGCCGCTGGCGATTGCCGACTCTACGAAGTCATGGCCATCTACCTTTTCGCCGACCAGCGCAACAAAGAAGTGTTCCGAATCTATCTTGCGAGAGTCAATCTCTGGGATTTGGTTGGTGATGGTGTTCGCATCTGAAATGTGATGAATTGAACCATCCACAATCTCAGCTAATTTTGTAAATGAAAGTGGAATCATCGCTTAGCCTCAATCGCCTTAGCTAGTTCAAGCCGATCATCAAAGGGATGCTTAACTCCCTTAATCTCTTGACCAAGCTCATGTCCCTTTCCAAGCACAAGCACGCAATCACCCGTGCCAGCTTGATTTACCGCAATGGAAATCGCTTTAGCCCGATCTATTTCGACAATGCAATGTGAATCCAGCGTTAGGCCAGCGGTCATATCCTGCAAAATATCTGCCGGTTCTTCGCTTCGAGGATTATCACTTGTAAATATTGCGATATCGGCGAGCTGAGAAAGTAGTGAGCCCATTTTTGGTCGCTTGCCCTTATCTCGATCGCCACCGCAACCCAAAACCGCAATTAACTTTCCCGAAGTTGATGATTTGAGTGAAGTGAGAATTTTCTCTACTGAATCTGGTGAATGTGCGAAGTCCACAATCGCGTTGAAGTTTTGCCCCAACCGAACGCTTTCCAGCCGACCAGGAATAGGGCAAAGTTCCTTTAGGCGAGCGGCAATCAGGAGTGGATCGACGCCACTTTCCACCGCCATCGCAATCGCCATCAGTGCATTATCTAAATTGTGTTCACCGACTAGAGGGAGCGTTCCCTCAATCAAAATTCCGCCCTCTCCTCTGATGCTCACTTCAAAGCCTTCCCCAGTGGAGAGCGTGTTCACGTAGTGCCACTGAGCTTTTACATTACTTCTAGAGAGGGTAGCGAATGGAATTCCGATTGATTGGCTCAATCTCAGTCCATATGGGTCATCAATATTTATCAGCGCACGATCGGCATAACTCAGAGTGAAAAGCGATGATTTCGCGGCGAAATAACACTCCATATCGCCGTGAAAATCTAAGTGATCTTGGCTGAGGTTTGAGAAACCAACTAATGAATATCGAGTTCCGCTTACGCGATGTTGTACCAATGCATGTGAACTCACTTCCATCACAGCATGCGTGACTCCCCGTTCAGCTATGGCAGCTAGGGTTTGTTGCAATACTGGCGCAGTGGGAGTTGTGTGATTTCCGGAAAAGGCTTCGTCATCTATAAATGTACCTAGAGTTCCGATTGAGGCAGCACTTCGATCGGCTAACTTCCAGAGTTGGTAGAGAATCGAAGCGGTGGTTGTCTTTCCATTAGTTCCTGTAATTCCGACGGTATACATCCCCCGCGATGGGTGGTTGTAAAACCAGGAGAGCAAATCACCGATATGTAGCTCAAGTGAATCAAGTGTGAGTACCGGAACTCCCAGCGAAGCTATCTCCACTTTTCCATCAGTAAGGATGGCAACTGCGCCGGTATCAACCGCAGCTTTGGCAAAGTCTGCACCGTGTTTAGATTGTGCGGTGGCTCCAGCGAGAGCAATGAAGAGGTCACCAGGGAGGATATCTTGCGAATTAGAACTCATTCCCTCTACGCGGATATCGTCGCCGGCGTATGAAATATTTAGAAATGCAGCAACCTGGGGCAAGCTTTTACTAAAAGCTGTCAGTGGCCTCATGGCTTTACTACCTTCGCGCTGGTTAGAGTCGATTTACTCGTCTTAAGTAAATCGGCCTCAGTCAAGGCTATCGGAGCAGGCTTTCCACCGGTTGGAGCGACGTGGCGCGATTGCAAAACAAAGGTCATGACCTGCTTGAAAACTGGACCTGCAATAACTCCACCAAAGTGTTGCCCCACTGGATTTTGAATCACGACGCTGACGACATATTTGGGGGCATCAGCTGGAGCGAAACCAATAAAGGAAGAGACATATCCTTTGTAGCAATGGCAGAGATTATCTACTCGCTGGGCAGTACCCGTTTTTCCAGCTACTCGATATCCAGGAATAGCAGCTGCTGGCGCCGTTCCTTGTTCAGAGACAACACTCTCCAGCATGGTGCGAATCTTTGCAGCCGTATCAGCACTGACCGCCCGCTGGCTTGGCTGTGTACCTCGGGGTGAATAATTTCCGCTGCCATCAATTGTGCCCGCTATAACTGTTGGCACAACGCGAACTCCGCCGTTAGCAATTGTTGCCATGACGCTAGTCGCCTGCAGTGCAGTTACTGAATAGCCTTGTCCGAAAGCAAATGTAGGAGCGCTGGAATCCGACCACTTATCAACTGGGGTCAAAAGTCCTTGTGACTCACCCGGTAACCCAGATCCAGTGCTACTTCCGATCCCAAATTTACGTAGATAGTCGTAGAGCGATGCGCTTCCAACAAGTGCGCCAACTTGAATCGCTCCTACGTTACTTGATTGCGCCAGGATTCCGGAAGTTGTCAGGCGTTCGGTGGGATGGTGTTCGGCATCATGAAATGTGCGAGTACTTACCTTGTAAGAATAAGGAATGGTAAAGACGCTATCTGGTTGAATTTTATTCTCGTTGATTGCGGCCGAGAGAGTAATAACTTTTCCGGTGGAGCCAGGTTCATATACATCCTGAACCGCTGGATTTCTGATGCTCTCTTGCGTGATTGTTTTTGGATCAGCTGGATCAAATGTAGGAGCGCTGGCCTGCGCAATTATCTCTCCGGTCTTAGGATCCATAACGATGACGGTGCCAGACTGAGCTTGGGCCTTCTTCACTGCCGCTGAAATTGCATCCTGTGCTACCCATTGAATATCGCGATCAATTGTCAGTCGAAATCCGGTGCCAGCTTTCGCCGGAATTTTTACCGTTGCTGAACCTGGA
>CAIUHB010000018.1 GCA_903898855.1 uncultured Actinomycetes bacterium
AGAGAAGATTGTTCTGCCATCCGTCCTTGCAACAATGCATATTGCATGGGGGCTTGGCTACTTAACATCCCCACCTGGTTTGATTGCTGAAGGCCAGAAGTAAATGAAACGAGTATTAACACTCGCAACTTTCTTTACATTACTTACACTCTCACCAGCAACAGCCGTTCCATCCACATTTACCATCAAAGGTTCTGGATATGGGCATGGCGTTGGACTAAGTCAGATCGGCGCTAAAGGACAAGCGCTAGAGGGCAAGAGCGCGGCACAGATTCTGAGTTATTACTTTCCATCGGCGCAATTAACTCCAGTCGATGATTCGGCAAATATTCGCGTCAACGTTGGCCACCAATTGACCACAATTAAAGTCAGCGGATCTTTCCGACTTTATGCCGGCGAAACCGAGAGCGTTTATCAAAACGTCACCAAAGCTCAGACCTTTGCCATTGTCGGAAATCAGATTGGTGCTGGCGATTTTGGCGCAGCTGATAGTTGGACAATCCGCTGGAATGAGGGAACGAGCATTTCGGTTCCAGGTGTGAATATGCACTACGGATATCTACAGATTAAGCCGGTTTATGCCAAAGGCCTTGGACTATTAATTGAGGCGACAAATACGCTCTCGCTCCACGATCAATATATGTGGGGTGTGAGTGAAGTGCCTTCCTATTGGCCAAGTGCTGCGCTGCAAGCACAAGTCATCGCCTCCCGAACATATGCACTCAGCCGGATGGGAAGTATCCGCAAGGAGTGCGATTGCAATATTTATAGTTCAAAGTATGACCAGGTATATATCGGATATTCCAAAGAGAGCGAACCTAAATATGGGTCGCTCTGGACAGCCGCAGTCGCGGCAACTGATACGGATGCAACGCACGCGCTCGCTCTTACCTATAACGGGGCGCCAATAAATGTTTATTTCTTCTCTTCCAGTGGTGGTGCAACTCAACTCAGCAAAGATGTTTGGGGAACTGCCTATCCTTATCTGGTATCAGTACCTGATCCATGGAGTTTGGATCCAGTGCTCAATCCGGGATATGCCAACTGGAGTCGGACTGTTAAGCAAGCAGATATGGCAGCCGCTTTTGGCCTACCTAATGTTGCACGCTATGTCGTCACTGGTCGCACCCAAACTAGGAGCGCGTTGGCAGTTACTGCTTACTCTTCGGCTGGTGTGAAAGTAAAAATCTCAGTGAGCGATTTTAAAACTAAATTAAAGTTGCCATCATCGTGGTTTGATTTACCAGCTAGCGTGGTTGTTCCACTTCCCACACCTGCGCCAACAGATACATCCACCACTCCTTAATTGGAGTGAAGTACCGAATTTAATCCGCCCCAGTCACCAGTCTTGGGTAATGCTTCAAGTGCACCAGTTGTTGAATTGCGGCGAAAGAGCAGATTATGTGCGCCAGAGAGTTCTCGCCCCTTTACAACGCTGCCATCGGGAAGTGAAATCTTTGAGCCGCCTGTGATGTAGCAACCTGATTCGACAACGCAATCATCGCCGAGTGAAATTCCAATTCCAGCATTTGCTCCAAGTAGCGAGCGCTGACCAATCGATATGACTTCTTTGCCGCCACCGCTGAGAGTTCCCATGATGGATGCCCCGCCGCCGATATCGCTGCCATCGCCGACAACTACGCCGGCAGAGATGCGGCCTTCGACCATCGACTTACCTAATGTGCCGGCATTGAAGTTAACGAAGCCCTCATGCATCACGGTTGTGCCGCTGGAAAGGTAGGCACCGAGTCGTACCCGATCGGCATCGGCGATGCGCACACCTTCGGGAATTACGTAATCCACCATCCGCGGGAATTTATCGACTGAGAAAATTGTGAGCGCACCTAGTTTTGCACGAAGTTTTGGCGCTACCTCATTAATCGTTGCAAGTGAGCATGGACCAGCTGAAGTCCAAGCAACGTTGGGAAGAATTCCAAAGATTCCATCTAAGGAAATTCCATGCGGCTTAACGATTCGATGTGAGAGCAAGTGCAGGCGAAGGTAGGCATCACTCACCGAAGTTGGGGCAGCGGTAATATCGATTTCGAGTGAGATGGCTTTCTTGGTAACGCCGCGAAGTGAATCGCTGCCTTCGAATTCGGAGAGATTGGGAGCAGCGACTGAGGAGAGAGTTCCTAGCCCTAAAGTGTGAAACCAGGTATCTAGTACTTCGCCCTTATCGGTTGTTGTAGCGATTCCATATCCATATGCGTTGCTCATGGCAGAACGCTATCAAAGTGCCAGACCTAGCAGCTTGAACGCATAAGATGAGCCAATGCGTGTAGCCGTGTATTGCTCCTCTTCACCCACAATCAATCCGGAATTTGTCGACCTGGCATTTGATATCGGCGTTGCCATCGCAGACCAAGGTTGGGATTTAGTGTGGGGCGGCGGCGCCATCTCGATGATGGGGGCGGCGGCGCGCGGGGCTCGCAGCAAGGGCGGAAAAACCATCGGTGTAATCCCAGAGAAATTATTGAATTTAGAGTTTGAAGATCGGCAAGCAACCGAGATGCACTATGTCACCGATATGCGTTCGCGCAAAGGAAAAATCGAAGAACTCTCCGATGCCTTCATCGCGCTACCTGGTGGAATCGGAACGCTAGAAGAATTTTTCGAAATTTGGGTAGGACGTTACTTAGGTTTTCACGCCAAGCCGATTGCTGTTTGTGATCCCACTGGGGCCTATCTGCCGCTGCGCGAATCGTTGGCGCATCTGACCAATCTCAATTTTATGAAGCCCGGGCAATCAGAGCTAGTGGCTTGGTGCAACTCGGTGACTGCGACTATTGAGGCCTGCCGACCTTAATTTTTCCTGCGTATTTCCTGGCTCAGGCGGCAACCCTTCACTCGGCACTCAGAAGGGCGGTAACCTCGGCACATGAGCGGCATCCGAGAATTGCTGGAGAGCCTGCCGGAGGAGGAGCGCTTCATACTCACTCTTCATTACCTAAAATCAATGAGCGCATCACAGATTGCGCAGGCCATTGGCGTACCGGAAAAAGCAGTCCAGGGCGTTATCACGAGCGGCAAATCTCGCCTAATCTCCGCGTTAAATCCGCTCGAGTAAGGGCGCCCCTTTCGATTTCCTTTCACCCCCTTTTATGCGGGATACTTATACCTTGCAACAAGCAGTACTCGCAGAGTGTGAAATGAACAGGGGATCAACATGGCAGCCATGAAACCGCGTACAGGTGATGGACCCATGGAAGTTACCAAAGAGGCTCGCAGCTTAGTTATGCGTATTCCACTTGAGGGCGGCGGACGTTTAGTCGTTGAGCTCAACCTGGAAGAAGCCACCAACCTTGGTAATGCTCTTCAAGCCGCAGTCTCTCTCGTAAAGAAGTAAAAGAGCGCGCTCGCTACGAGCGCAAGTGGAATGGTTATTACAGTTCCCGCAATTGCATCACTTCGATTAACTCCAGTTAGCGTGATATCTGCAAATAGGAGTGAGACCGAAAGTCCCAAACTTGCCAACACTCCCGCCAACGCCAGATGTAATTCTGCGATAGGAAGTGGCACCTTTGATAAGGCGCTCATGACCCGTGCTCCACAATAAATTCCCAATGGCTTTCCAACCAGCCGTGCAACTATCAGGCTGAGAGAAATCTTAGAACTTGCCTCGGCGCCAATGAGTTTTACGCCAGCGCTTAATGAACTCAAGATAAAGAGCGGAACAACAAGGTAATTGACCAGAGGTGCCAGTACTCGCTTGTGAAAGCTATTGAGCGCAGCTGGTGCGATTACTCCGATGAGCGCTGCAATCAGAGTTGGGGAGAGCGATTGGTGGAACTTAAGACCGAGCACGATGACCGAGCCAATATCGTCGGTGATTGCCAGCGCCAATAGGAATGGACGAAGCGCGGATATTTGCTTCGCTGGGAAGAAAGAGAGCGCAGCGAGAACTAATGGCAGATCAGTTGCCATGGGAACTCCCCAAGCCGCACTAGTTGCGCCAGTAAGTCGGGCGATAAATAGATAGATCAGTGCTGGCGCCGCCATCCCACCAATAACTGAGCCGAGGACGATCAGCGCTTTTCTGCGATCGCGAAAGAGGCCCTCTCGAAATTCCCAACGCAACTCTGCGCCAGCAAGGTAGAAGAAGAGTGAGAGTGGACCAACTGCAATCCAATGGCGCCAGGTGGCAGGTGATGCCGCCAAGCCGCCGAGTGAGCTTTGGTGGTCAAAAAAAGTAAAGAGCGAGGGCCGAGTAAGTGCGATGGTGGCAATGGGAATGAGAATCACTGCCGATAAGCGCGATTTCCACTTCACGATTCTCTCCATTTTTCGTTAGCGTGCGCAGTGTGAGTAGATATCCAAAACTGGCTCCCACCTTGGTGGCCGAAGGCCAACGCGACTGGTGCACATCCTATGCCATCGCACTTGGCGTGAGTCAGGATAAAGATGGCAATGCGGTGCTACCAGCAAATAAATTTGCCAAGGAATTGGCGCGCGAATTGGGTAGCTCACTTGCCGAGCTCACCAAGCCGTGGAGTGAGATCACTGGAAAAGCTGGCGAGCTCGTTGAAATTTCGGTAACCCATAAGAAGATTGCACGTCTCTATTTTGTCGGCACCGGAAATGGCGACTTAGATTCACTCCGAAAATCGGGTATTGCGTTAGCTCGTAAAGTAAAGAGCACTGAGAAAACTATTACCAACGCAATTGAGCCATCGCACAAATTTGCAACTGCTCACTTCACCTCGATGATACTTGCCAGCTATATCTGGAATCAGAAGAGCAAAGCCAATCCCAAGCCAGCGACCTTCATCATTATTGGAAATTACGAGAACGAGCTAACCCGAGCCGAGATTCTGGCAACTGCCGTATGGCGCGCTCGCGATTTGGTGCATACGCCTTCAAATATAAAGACACCATTGTGGCTGGCAGGCCAAGCCAAGAGTTTGGTGAGCTCATCGAAGAATTCAGCCCTAGCAATAAAAATTAAGGCTGGTAAAGAGTTGGCTGAGTTTGGTGGACTTCGCGCAGTTGGCGGCTCTTCACCAAAGCCAGGTCCGCGCTTTATCGAAGTAACGTACGCACCGCGTGGCTCAGCAAAGTGGCCTCATGTGGTCTTGGTCGGCAAAGGAATCACTTTCGACACTGGTGGACTTTCACTCAAGCGTCCGTACGACACCATGGTTGCCATGAAGAGCGATATGACGGGAGCCGCAGTCGTGCTCTCGACTGTGCTTGCAGTCGCCGAGCTCGGAGCAAAAGTAAGAGTTACTGCGCTCATGATGTGCGCCGAGAATGCAGTCTCCTCAACTTCTCAACGTCCATCAGATGTGATCAAACATTATGGTGGAACCACAGTTGAAGTGCTCAACACCGACGCTGAAGGTCGACTAGTACTTGCTGATGGACTGGCTTACGCCGACCTTAACCTTGATCCTGATTACCTCATCGATGTTGCTACTTTGACTGGGTCAGCCACACTTGCCCTAGGTCGCCAATATGCAGCGATGTATACCCGCGACCTGAAGTTAGCCAAGTCCTTACATGAGACTGGCAATAAAGTCGGCGACCGGGTCTGGCATATGCCACTTGTCGATGATTACATTCCAGCTTTAGAGAGTGATATCGCAGATATTAATCACACCGCTGATAAATATGATTTCAGCGCTGGCTCAATTACCGCAGCGCTCTTTCTCGAGAAATTTATCGGAAAGCGCAAATGGGTTCACTTAGATATCGCTGGACCGGCTCGCTCTGAATCTGATTCCGGCGAAAATCCAAAGGGCGGAACCGCATTCGGTGTGCGTCTATTGACCGAGTGGATTGCAGGTATCCGATGAGCGCTAATCGTGGAGATCCAATTGCATTTTCTGAAGGTTATCCGCATGAAGATATTCATATCCAGCAAGCTCGGAAAAATGGCGAAGAGCTTGGCGTCATCGATCCAACGCCAGCGGTTGGTTCTTTAATTCAATTTATTGCACGCACCACCGGCGCAAAATCAATTGTCGAAGTCGGTACTGGCTCTGGCGTCAGCGGACTCTGGGCTTTTCAAGGTGCAGCCACAGATTCCACACTCACCTCGATTGATAGTGAACGCGAACATTTAGCAAGCGCCCGAACCGTTTTTGAAGAGGCTGGCATAGCGCCACAACGTTTTAGATTAATAACGGGCAGTATCGTAGAAATTGTTGGCAAATTAGCCGATGCAAACTATGACTTGATGATCATTCGAAATCCACAGGATTTACTAGAAGTTGTTCAGGAAAGTTTCAGGTTGCTCAAACCTCATGGCACTTTGCTCATTGATAATGTGATGGATAGTGGGCGAGTGGCCGATCCAACCCAGCGCGATTTCGAGACAATTTCACGTCGAGATGCGATTAAGGCAATCAAAGAAGATTCCAGATGGAGCTCTGCGCTCCTATCAGTTGGAGGCGGAGTTCTCGTTGCTACAAAGTTGAGCTAATCGACTAATCTTTGCTTTATGAGTACCGAAAACACTCCATGGTGGATTCCAGCAGATGGTTCCACAACTAATTTTCAATCTCCGGCCAAGCGCAGTTCGCGGTCGCGCAAGCGATTGGTTTCTTGGAATACCGCGCTAGCGATGGCGCTGATTGCAGGAGTAATAGGAAGTCTGCTCGGTCGAAACCTCATGCTTTCGCAAAACACTGGACTAGTTCAATCAAGTTCTACCGTTGAACGCAAACCCGATTCCATCGCAGGTATTGCCGCTCGAGTCTCACCTTCGGTCGTCTCCATCAACGTTACCTCGGCAAGTGGTGGTGACACTGGCTCTGGATTCTTTATCGCCAGCAACGGTTATATCTTGACCAACAATCACGTTGTAGAAGCAGCGGCCCAGGGAAGTGGCAGCATCACCGTTAATTTAATTAACGGCAAAAATTATTCGGCAAAGATAATCGGCCGAGATAGTTCCTATGACTTAGCTGTCCTCAAGGTCGAGGTGGCCGACGCCCCCGCTCTCACTTTGGGAGATAGCGACAAAGTTGAAGTTGGCGATAATGTGATTGCTATCGGCTCGCCATTGGGACTTGCCGGAACAGTTACCTCCGGAATTATCAGCGCTAAAAATAGAGCCGTCACCTCCGGAAATGGTGCGGGCGAAAGCTCCTATATAAATGCGCTCCAAACCGATGCTGCGATTAATCCCGGCAACTCCGGCGGGCCACTCGTTGATCTCTCGGGCGCAGTCGTTGGAGTTAACTCAGCAATCGCCTCATTGGGTTCAGCCTTCGGCTCACAAGCGGGATCTATTGGTCTAGGTTTTGCAATACCTATTAATCAGGCGCGCAAGACTGCCGATCAACTTATTAAATCGGGAAGCGCTACATATCCAATTGTTGGAATGACACTGGATAATCGCTTTACCGGTATTGGCGCAAAGGTTACTGATGGGGCTAACGCAATTTTGCCTGGTGGCCCCGCCGCCAAAGCCGGCATAAAGCCTGGTGACATTATTACTGCGATTGATGGAAATGCGATTCACAATAGCGATGAGGCAATCGTGGCGATTCGTTCACATAGCGTTGGCGATCGAGTGAAAATCACTTACCTTCGAGCGGGCAAGAGCACGACTGTCACTGCCACCTTAATTGCTTCAAAGAAATAGCTCGGCGAAGTAGGGATAAACACAGGATAAGGTAGGCACATGTTCAATATCGGCGCCGGAGAATTTGCCACCCTTGCGGTGTTGGCACTTATTCTTATTGGGCCAGATAAATTGCCAGAGGTTGCAAAACAAGCAGCCAAGTTCCTTCAGAAAATTCGCAACCTAGCTAATAATGCAACCGTTGAATTGCGAGAAAACTTAGGACCTGGATTTGAAGATCTACAACCCAGCGATCTTCACCCCAAGAAATTTATTGCCAAGCATCTAGATACCATCTCTGGCGAATCTGAGATTCGGGAAGCGAAAGAGATTGTTGAAAATGCCAAGATTGATCCGGATTTATTATGAGTCAAGAGATCATTGATCGTATTAATCAGGCGCTCTCCACCGTTATTGACCCTGAACTTCACAAGCCTCTGACTGAGCTTGGCATGGTGGAGCGAGTTGAATTCACCGACGGTAAAGCTGACATAACTATCTTGCTCACTATCTCTGGCTGCCCCATGCGCGACCGGCTGCAGAACGACATCTCCGAATCACTCAAGGGAATTGCCGAAGTGACTTCGATGCACCTCAACTTCGGAGTGATGAATGAGATGCAGCGCGATAACGTTAAAAAGATAATCCGCGGCGGACGCGAAAAATTTATCCCCTTTGCCCAACCTGATTCACTCACTCGAGTTATTGGCGTGGCCTCCGGAAAGGGCGGCGTCGGTAAATCTTCGGTCACCGTCAACCTTGCGGTAGCAGCCGCTGCGCGCGGGTTAAAAGTTGGAATTCTAGATGCCGATGTTTATGGCCACTCAGTTCCACGCTTGATGGGAATTGTCGGTCAACGACCCACTGCAATAGATCAGACCTTCATCCCAATTGAAGCCTTTGGCGTAAAAGTGGTTTCGATGGAGATGTTTAAACCAGAACGCTCTGATCCAGTTGCTTATCGGGGTCCATTACTCCATCGCGTACTCGAGCAATTATTGAGCGATGCGTACTGGGGCGATTTAGATATTCTGCTATTGGATTTACCACCTGGTACTGGCGATATTGCAATCTCACTCGGTCAATTACTTCCAGCCTCTGAAATTATCGTGGTCACAACACCGCAACTTGCAGCTGCTGAAGTCGCTGAGCGCGCAGGTCGAATCGCTCACCAACTTAAGCAACACATTATTGGTGTTGTCGAAAATATGTCAGATATTCCTTGTCCAAAATGCGGCGAACCAATTTCAATCTTCGGCAGCGGCGGTGGCCAAGCAGCAGCCGATCGACTCTCATCACTTGTTGGAGTCGATGTTCCGGTTATCGCTTCTATTCCCTTCACTTCAGAGCTGCGCGAGGGTGGAGATCAGGGAGTGCCATTGCGCCAATCCCATCCAAATTCACCTGCTGTTCATGCATTTGAAAAGTTAGTGGATGCTTTGATGGTCAAGCCTCGCTCACTTGTGGGCGTCCCGCTCACTCTTCACACCTAGTCCTACCTAGCCGTGCGGGTACGATTACCCCATGAAGAAGTCACCGGTACCCAGCATCAATACGGTGGCTAAGAAACTCACAGGTCGCAGCGACTCCGTTCTTGCGCGAAAAAATATTAGAAACTCTCTGGTCTCAGTTGCCGGCCTAATTGGCCGCCCAGTCCGAGATGAGAATGGCGCCTTTATCGGCAAGCTCGTCGATATTGTCGTTCGACATGGACAGGAGACTTATCCACCAGTTTCCGGACTTATTGTTCGAGTTGGCCAACGCAAATCTTTTATTAACGGCGCTCGTATCTCCAGTCTGACTCACGATGAGATTCGACTCTCCTCTCTAAAAATAAATTTGGAAGAGTTCAAACGTCGCGAAGGTGAATCTCTGCTCGATGCCGATGTGCTCGACCATCAAATTGTGGATGTTAATGGTCTGCGAGTAGTTCGCTCATCTGATCTTTATCTTGCTCCACTGGATAAAGAGATTCGAGTTGTGGGCGTAGATATTTCATTCCGCTCCTTTATTCGCCGAATCTTTCCCGGCTCGCTCAGCCGTCGCCCCACTCCAGAACATGTCGTCGACTGGGCATCGGTCGCTTCACTTGCAGATGGCACCGGAGTCGTTCGCACCTCTGGCTCTCGCTCTGTTCTTAGCCAATTGCGACCAGCTGACTTAGCTGACCTGATTGAAGATTTAGCAGGTCGCGAACAGGGTGCGCTCATTGAATTGCTCGATCCAGAACTCGCGGCTGACGCACTTGAAGAGATGGAAGATGAAGAGCTACAAGGTTTGCTTCGCGGTATCTCATCCGAGCGGGCTGCCGATCTGATTTCACGCATGGAACCTGATGAGTCGGCTGAAATTCTACGTGACCTTGATGATGAACACCGTGAGAGTATTTTGAGCTCGATGGATGCCAAGGTGGCATCTGGTCTCCGCGATTTGGTGAACTTCGATGAAGCGCTGGCCGGCGGAATTATGACCACCCACGTATTGATTACGCACGAGACCGATACCGTTGCTAGCGCACTTAAATTATTGGTGGAGAATAAAGAGCGCGATACCTCCGACGGCATTGTGGTTGTCGATGCCAAGGGTCGACTTTTGGATCACATCCAGACTTTGGAGTTAGTGGCAGCAAAATCAACCGCGTTGCTCTCCACGCTTATCGGACCGCCGTTTCCTACTGCGGTTCGCCCAGAAACTCCGCTGAAAGAAGTTATTGAAGAGTTCGGAAATAACCGTGGCTCATCAATCATCGTTACCGATGAGAAGCAGAAACCGGTCGGGC
This sequence comes from uncultured Actinomycetes bacterium, assembly GCA_903898855.1. Next base: position 10,353 of record CAIUHB010000018.1, read on the forward strand.
GAATTCTCGCCGATGACCTGGTCGATGCCTTGGCCGCGCTCAATGAACACCGAGGTTTTTCCCAAGGAACAGGTGCGCTCTAATGGCAAATGTAAAAGAGAAAGCGCCTATCTCGCCGCGCAAAATTCGGCTCGCCGCATTCTTAGCTGTAATGGGACCGGGCGTAATTGCTGGACTTTCCGATGACGACCCAGCCGGTATAACTACCTACTCAATTCTCGGTGCCAAATATGGTTATCAATTGCTCTGGGTTTTGCTTGCTTCCACTATTGCTTTAATTCTCTTTCAAGATCTTGGTGCTCGTATCGGCGTTGTGACCAGACAAGGTCTCATTGGATTGGTTCGGCAAAAATACGGAGCTCGCTCAGGAACGCTGAGTGCCAGCGCGCTCATTTTGGCGAATATCGGAACGATGACCGCTGAATTTGCGGGCATTGCTGCAGCTGGCCAACTCTTTGGGCTCTCGCGATATCTCACCGTTCCACTAGCTGCACTGATCGTCTCGTTCCTAGTTCTGCGTGGCTCATTTGCCCGCGTGGAAAAAGTTTTCTTCTTGCTCAGTGCCGTCTTCTTTGCCTATGTAATTGCTGGCTTTCTGGCACACCCAAAGTGGGGCGATGCGCTTCATGGAATGGTTGTTCCGCATATTCCATTTACTCATGATGCTATTTATATGGCTACTGCAACGCTAGGAACCACGTTGGCGCCATGGGGTCTAGCATTTATTCAATCCTATGCAGTCGATAAGCGTTTAACGCGCGATGATCTTAAACTTTTGCGGGTCGATGTCTGGACTGGTTCACTTCTTACTGGCGTGATTGGTTTTTTCGTTATCGTTACTTGTGCTGCCACACTCCACGCAAATCACATCACCATTAATGATGCTTCGGCTGCTGCATCTGCACTTAAGCCGCTTGCCGGAACGCTGGCTAAAGATTTATTTGCTATCGGATTAATTGGGGCCGCACTCTTAGCTGCCTCAATTTTGCCGCTCTCAACGGCCTACTCGGTTTCTGATCTCACCGGACGCCCAGCAGCTCTCGATGATAAGCCCAAAGAAGCGCCACTTTTCTATGCCACCTTTGGCGTTATTACTGGAGTAAGCGCACTGCTCATTCTTATTCCAGGCGCACCACTCATCACTATTTTGGTGGTCACTCAAGTTCTCAATGCGGTATTGCTCCTTCCACTCTTGCTCTATATGTATGGAATCTCGCGCGATACTCGCCTCATGGGTGAATTTGCTGCCTCCAAGCGGATGCAAGGTGTTTATGCAGTTGTCATTGCATTAGTAGCGCTCTGCGTCTCTTGCATGCTCTGGTTTACGGTTCACCACTAATGAATAAGAGATACGTTGAATAAAACAAAGGTAGATAATCACACAGCCATGCCTGAGGGGCGCGACATTGCCTTTCTCTCACTCGGCATTATTGGAATTGGAACCTCCGGACCTGTTATTGCCCTGAGCAAAATGCCAGTGCCTTCCTTAATTTTCTGGCGCAACCTTGGTGGCGCCCTGACGATGCTGCCATTTGCACTTCGTTTGCGGGAGTGGAAGAGCACCGAACAAAGGAGTGCGCTCAAATTTTCTATGATTGCTGGAGTTCTGCTGGCAGCTCACTTCATCGCCTTCTTTGCTGCGATGCGCTTAACAAGTGTGGCGACGGGTACAGCCCTGACCGCCATGCAACCAATCTTCTCGGCAATCTATGCTCAATTTAAAGGTCATGCCATCTCCAGGAAGGCATGGAGTGGAATGCTCATCGCATTTCTCTCAGTTATTTATATCTCCGGAATCGACCTACGACTCTCGCTTCGATCATTCATTGGCGATGTACTCGCTGTTGTAAGTGCCGCGCTAGCTGCTGCATATATGTGGTTTGGTTCAAAAGCCCAGCGCAATCTTTCAACAAGTACGTACACCACTACCTGTTATTTAACCTGTGCTTTAACTGCCTTGCCGGTCGCGCTCATCGGAAGATTCCAGATATTCCACTTCGTTGCTCGTGAGTGGTGGTTGGCACTGGCGCTGATTGCCGGCGCACAGCTATTAGGGCACACCATGTTCAATCTCTCACTCAAGCGAGTCTCACCCACTGTGGTCTCATTAGTTGTCTTCTTCGAAGTACCAGTGAGCGCAATCTTGGCCTACTGGTGGATGGGTCAGCGGCCACCGGGTGGCACCATTCCAGGAATTATCGGACTACTCATTGGATCCGGAATTTTCGTTTCCCGGCAGAGATAGCGCTTCCATGATTGATTTACATACTCACTCCACAATTAGCGATGGCACGGATACGCCACGCGATTTAATCAATAAAGCTCTCGCAGCTGGAATAACCACACTTGGCTTAACCGATCACGACACAATCGGTGGATGGGCCGAAGCCACCAGCGCGCTTCGACCAGGATTGGATTTAGTTTTAGGAGCTGAAATATCAGCGCAAACCAGCGATGGAATTAGCGTGCATATTCTCGGGCTGCTCTTTGATCCAGGTCATGCACCTTTAGCAGAAGTCCTATTGCAGACTCGCGATAACCGGATCGGGCGGATGGAGAAAATCATCGCCCGGTTAAATGCTGCCGGTATTGACGTCACCATGCAGGATGTCTTAGCGCAATTATCGGATGGTGCAACGCTAGGCCGACCGCACTTGGCAGATGCGCTTATTGCAAAAAATATTGTTAAGAATCGGGAAGAAGCCTTCGCCGAGCTGCTTCACAATAATTCTAAGCACTATGTTTCTCATTACTCACCCTCACCAGAGCAGGCAATTGCTCTGATTAAAGCCGCCGGGGGAGTGGCAGTCATTGCCCATCCATTTGCCTCATTGCGTGGACGCGTACTTTCGGTCGAGAGTTTTGAAACTCTGGCAAAGGCTGGCTTAGATGGGATTGAAGTTGAGCATAGAGATCAAAGCGAAAGCGAACGGGAGTTATTGCGCTCGATAATTACTACTTATGATTTCATTCAAACTGGGTCAAGTGATTATCACGGTAACGGTAAACTAAACCAATTAGGTGAATTCACAACGACTCCAGAAAATTGGGAGAAGTTGGAATCTCGAGCAAACCAGCGAAGGGTAGTGCGCGCATGAATACTGTTGCTCAGATTTCCGCTGTAACTTTTGGACTTCAGGCTTTCGTTACCTTGTTAGTTATTCTCGATCCACCCGGTGCTACGCCAGTTTTCTTAGCGCTGGTCTCAGGCCGCACCCCCAAAGAGCGAATTCGCATGGCTTGGCAAGGAGCAGGAGTTTCACTTCTAGTCATCGTCACATTCGCACTCTTTGGAAAGTTAATCCTGGATTACTTACATATCTCAGTCAACGCGCTGCAAGGTGCTGGTGGATTTTTGCTCCTGCTGATCTCACTCGAACTTTTGACGGGCAAGGATTCAAGTACTGAAAATAGTGCAACCGCTAATGTCGCCATGGTTCCACTCGGTACTCCGCTACTTGCTGGCCCGGGCGCGATTGTCACCACAATCTTGTGGGTGCAGCGCGCTCATACGACCAATATGAAACTTACTTTGGCAGCTGCCATCCTGGCAGTCCACTGCGTTATCGGCGTGACGCTCATGTTCTCGACCAAGATTCTTGGCTTAATCAAGGAATCTGGGGTCAACTTGGCAGCACGAATTGCTGGCTTGCTGCTCGCTGCGATTGCAGTGGAGATGATTGTGCAGGCGATAAAGGGCTTCTTTAACCTTTAGAGAGTAGTAAAGCCCACTCTGCGCTCTGGGCTCTCACCGATTTCAACGAAGGAAATTTTGTTGCTGGCAACGATGACCTGTCGCCCCTTGGAATCTGTCAGGGCTAGTACTTGGTTCTTGCCAAGTGCATCTTCAACTAGCGCCTGGACTGCTGCGACATCTAGTGAAGTTTGAAAATTAAGTTCTTGTGGAGAATCGCTAATTCCAATGCGGACATCGGTATTAGATTCGGAGCTGCTCTTTTTTGTAGACATTCGATCTTTTACCTTTACTGTAGTAGTGCTTTATTAGTTCACTAGTTGCTTGACTTTGGGAAACCTGAAATTCCACGCCAGATTAATCCGGCAACGAGCTCGCAGGCGAGGTCACGGTCAATTTTAGAATCGCGCTCAAGCCAGTGGCGAGCTGAAGTTTGGACGCTGCCGATTAAGCCGACTGCCAACATCATGGAGGCATCTTTACCAAGACCGGTATCGAGTGAGATCACAGCGCTAAATGCCGCAGCGCAGTCATAAGTCATGCGTGTTAGGCGCTCGGCAACCTGTGGTTCAACTGCCATATCGCTTTCGAAGAGTAGGCGAAATGCCTCGCCCTCTCGATTGATGAAATCAAAGTAAGCCGCAGTCGTAGCCTTAACGCGTTCGCGGTTATCTTTTGTTGAGGCGACTGCCTTTTGAATATCAAAGACG
>CAIUHB010000019.1 GCA_903898855.1 uncultured Actinomycetes bacterium
ATAAATCTTGTTATCTTGTTAGCAGTTATAGGGGTAGCAACCTGGGGGTGGAGCGCACTTCACCCATCTGCTGCGGCAGTCACAACCACTTCCACAGTTGTCACCGTGGGAGATGTCTCATCAACGGTCTCTGCTTCTGGAACCGTTGTGAGTCCTGGCGATGTCGGGGTTTCACCAACAGTTTCTGCGCAGATAAAGGCAATTTATGTGAAAGTCGGCCAACATGTAACCGCCGGAACCGTGATGGCTACGCTAGAGAATTCAGCACAACTAAACGCACTCAACCAAGCACAAGCAGGACTTCGAACCGCGCAGATTCAATATCAACAATCATTGAGCGCAGTTCAAACCGCGAAAGACACTGCGGCACAGAATGCCATCTCTTATCAAAACACAATCGACAGCGCGAAGCGCACGCTCTCAGATTTTACGACGTCGATGCCACTGAAGGCTCAGACTTATCAATCCACATTAGATGCGGCAAAGCGCACACTTCAAAATGCATCTGATGTATATAACAGCTACTTGAATTTTTACAGCCCACAAGGAATTACTTTGGCATATTGCGCACAGTGGGTAGGAATCTCAGCAAATACAACGTGTACGACTCTGACAAATAATTACAACACCTGGCAAAATGATCTTGCCGCTTACAACAATGCAGTTATTACTCAACAGCTCAGCGTTCAATCTGATTCAACAACTTTGATTAACGACCAGAACGCTTTAGTGAGTGCAACTTCTGCACAGACCAACGGTCTAAAGAAAGATGCACAAAGTGTTGCTTCAGCGCAGGCCTCGTTCGACTTACAAAAAGCCCAACTTGGTGTCGTAGTGGATAACCCAACCCCAGCTGACTTCAGCGTCGCCCAGGCTGCAATCGATACTGCACAGAAGAATTACAACTCAACGATCGTTACAGCGCCTGTTACCGGCGATGTGGCATCGATATCTGCGGCAGTGGGTTCAAATGCTCCTACAGCCACCAGCTCCACAATTGGTGCAGTAAGCGGATTTATAGTTTTGACTAATGTCTCGTCGCTTGAAGTGAAGGCCGGCTTCTCTGAATCAGATGAGGCCAAACTCTCGGTTGGTCAGTCGGTGGATCTCTCCTTCGCAGCGCTCTCTAGCGTTAATGCGACTGGAAAGGTTGCATCCATTGATTTAGTTCCTACAACCACAAGCGGAGCTACAACGTATAACGTCTACATCGCAGTCGATGGAAAAGTTCCTGGCTTAAAGTCGGGAATGACAGCAACTGCAAATATCATCACTGGAGCTGTTAATAACGTGCTCATGGTCTCATCACAAGCAGTGACTACTCGCGGAAATGGTTCGACCGTCACAGTTATCATAACCAAGAATGGCAAGGATGTTCTCACACCTACCCCAGTTGTTGTTGGACTAGTCGGTGACTCTGATGATCAAATCATCTCGGGCGTAAAAGCTGGAACAAAGGTTGTGCTTCGCACAGTGACTTCATCTTCAACGAGTGGATTCCCTGCAGCTGGTACACCATCTAGCTTGGGTGGCGCTGGTCTTGGCGGAGCTGGTGTTGGTGCAGCCGGTGGTCGCGCAGGCGGTTTCGGTGGATAACCACAGCAAGAGCGAAAACGTTGTCATAGATGTTCGCAGCGCGGTGAAGAAGTATGGCTCAGGAGAGTCAGCCATTTACGCACTTGCTGGAGTTGATCTCAAAATTCATTCGGGTGAGTATGTCGCCATCATGGGTCCTTCCGGCTCTGGTAAATCAACCTTGATGAATATGTTGGGCGCACTCGACATCATGACCTCGGGTCAATATTTCCTGGACGGCATCGAAATTTCTTCGATGGATGAGAACGCGCTCTCGATTGTTCGTGGGCGAAAGATTGGATTCATCTTTCAATCCTTTAATCTCATTCCGCGCACTACCGCACTGGCAAATGTTGAGCTCCCGATGGCTTATCAAGGAATTAAATCTGCTGAGCGCAAGAAGCGGGCAATGGCGGCGCTCGAAGTAGTCGGCCTTACGGATCGCATCAACCACGAACCAACTGAATTATCTGGTGGTCAACAACAGCGCGTGGCAGTAGCCAGAGCCCTCGCGACGCGTCCCGCCCTTTTACTTGCCGATGAGCCAACCGGCGCCCTAGATTCTAAGTCGACCGAAGACTTACTCAATCTCTTTGATCAAATTAATGCAGCTGGTCGAACCGTCGTAGTGATTACCCACGAAAACGATGTGGCCGAGCGGGCGAAGCGAATTATTCGTATGCGTGATGGCAAAATCATTAGCGATACCGTCAACCCCAAGAAGGCGGTGAGTGCATGAACGTACTAGAGATTATTCGCTTCGCGCTTCGTGGCCTGACCATTAATCGCTTGCGCACATTTCTCACGACCCTTGGCATCATGATTGGCGTTTCATCAGTAATTATTCTGACCGCAGTTGGAAACGGTTCCTCCAAAGCAGTCCAACAAAGTTTGGATCGCCTTGGCACTAACTCAATACAGGTGCGCTCCGGCAGCGGCGGATTTGGCCCACGTGCACGTGCAGTCTCTAATAACACCAAACCACTCACCATTTTAGATGCGGTCGCACTCAATGATCCCAAACAAGTTCCCGATGTAAAACAAGCAGCTCCAATTGCTAACGCAAATGTGACATGTGCCAACGGTTCAAGTACTTCTACTCCGGCGACCTTCTCTGGCACTTGGCCCTCCTACTTTGAGGCTAGTAACAATCAAGTCGTTAAGGGAAGTTATTTCACCAATGATGATGTGAACCAAGGACGCCGTGTTGCAGTTATCGGAAACACAACTGCGACTGAACTATTTGGAACTGATAATCCCATTGGCCAAACTGTTAAGTGTGGCGGAATTCCGTTCACCATCATTGGAACGACTGCGATTAAGGGATCTTCAGGTTTTACCGATGGCGACTCGCTATTCCTTGCCCCAATTACCGCAGTTGAGAATTCAATAACTGGATATCAACCACTTTCTGCAATCATCGTCGAGGCTAAATCTTCGAAGGTTACCGATTTGGCTCAAGCGGAGATCCAAACTGTTTTGGATGCACGGCATAAAGTAAAGAGCTCAAGTTCGCGCGACTATCGCCTCTTTAACCAAGCCTCGCTGCTGGCAACATCATCTTCATCTAGCCAAGTATTTACTGTGCTTCTGGCGGCAGTTGCCGGAATCTCATTGCTAGTTGGCGGCATCGGCATCACCAACATCATGCTTGTTACAGTCATTGAGCGCACGCGCGAGATTGGTATTCGCAAAGCAATCGGTGCTCCTAAGGGCGTAATACTTTCGCAATTCTTGATTGAGGCGACGATCTTGTCCTTAGTAGGTGGTGCCTTGGGTGTCATCGGAGGCTATATCGGCTCGCATTTCACGATCGTTGGCGTTAAGCCAGTAATCATGCCATCGTCAGTATTTCTCGCCTTCGGAGTAAGCGTTCTCATCGGACTCTTCTTCGGCGGTTATCCAGCATCACGAGCAGCATCACTACGACCAATCGAGGCACTGCGTCATGAGTAATAACAATCCAATGTCATCACAAGAGCCAGAATTCGATCTCTTTGCTCCACCAGAAGATGACCATCTGCAAGAGCAACTTGCCAAGGGTTCATTTCAGTGGACCAACAAGACGACCAAGGTGCTCTCAGTTGTACTGCTATTTGTAGGAACTCTTGCTGGCGGTGCTTGGTATGGGCATCACACAGCGACATCGAGTACTTCTTCAACTCTCGCTGGTTTCGCATCACTAAGAGGACAACTTCGAAGTGGTGGATTTGGTAGCGCAACAGCATCATCAGGCACAGCGATAGGTGGTGCGGCCGGCGCATCTGGCTTTGGTGGATTCTCACGAGGTACTCCAGCAACTGTTACAAGTATCAATGGCAAGACCGTGACCATAACTTTGACCCAAGATCCAACAACCCCATTGGCTAAGGGCGACAACATCACAGTTCGTTCTCTTGCTGGTGGATTTGCTGGTGCAGCACCTGGCGCCACAAATGGAAGCGTTAGCGGACAGGTTCCTTCAACAACTCCGTCGACGGGTTCGACAACTTCCAAAGGCACATCTACTAAATCAAACGCAACGGGTGGAACGACGAAAAGCGGTGCCACCTCTGGCGCACCATCTGGTGGACGTGCATTTGGTGGCGGTGCTGGTGGCGGAGGATTCTTTAACAATCCAGCATTTACCGCATGTCTGGCAAAGCAAGGTGTAACAATTGCACCCGGAGCTCGCCCAGATCGCACCGATCCGAAAGTTGCAGCCGCATTGCAAAGTTGCTTTTCAACACTTGGAATTCAGCGCCCAGGTGGTGCGCCAGGTGGCAGTGGCGGCCTCGCTACTCCCGCTCCAGCTCCTTCAAATTAATTAGCCGCATAGGCGCACCCGATAGAGTGTGCCTGTGAGCAACGAAATTTGGGTATGTGGAGAGGTCCTCATCGACCTTATTCCCATCGCCCCCGGCTCCTCTGAGAAGAAGGCGATTGTGGGCGGAGGCCCAGCAAATACCGCAAAGGCCTTGGCCAAGCTTGGCTTTGATTCCTGCTTTATCGACGGTATCTCTAGCGATGCATATGGTCAGGCGGCAAAGGCTGAACTCTTAGCCGATGGCGTGAACCTGAAGTACGCGCACTATTCCGATAAGGCAACCTGCACTGCCGATGTATCACTTGATGCACATGGAAGCGCTAGTTACATCTTCACCATCGATGGCACCGCAACTTTTGATTACACAACAGATTGGTTACCAGATCCATATTTAATTAAACCAGCGGTTTTCCATATCGGAACTTTGGTCACAATCGTCGAACCGACAGCTTCGATTTTGCATGATTGGGCCTGCAAGATTGCCGATGTCGCGCCAATTGTTTATGACCCAAATATCCGCAGCTCAGTTGTGGGCGACCGCGATCTCTACCAAGCAAATGTTGCTAAATGGGCGGCTATCTCCTCAGTGATTAAAGTCAGCGATGATGATTTGGCCTGGCTCTATCCAGGTGTAAATCCGATTGATATCGCTGAAGGTTGGATTGCAGATGGCGCAGCCCTTGTCGTAATTACTCGTGGCGCAGAAGGCTTGATGGGAATTACCGGACATGGCCAGACCGAGGTGCCTGGTGTGAAGGTTCACGTTGTCGACACTGTCGGTGCCGGTGACACTGTAGGCGCAATTATTGTCGAAGCCATCGTTGAAAAAGGTTTAGTTAATTTACATTCAGAGGTATTGACCGATGTATTGCATCGCGCGGCAAAAGCTGCAGCAATCACATGTTCGCGGGCTGGCGCTAATCCGCCGACAAAGGCAGAGATCGGATAATCATGCAACATATTGATGGCTCAGAAATTTCTGTCTCCATCGATTTGGACCAAGGCGCACGTATCGCATCACTTCAATGGCGAGATCTGCAATTTGTAGTTCCATTTCGTGGCTCACCTTTAACGTGGGGTTGGTATTCATTAGCACCGTGGGCCGGTCGAATTCGCGAT
>CAIUHB010000020.1 GCA_903898855.1 uncultured Actinomycetes bacterium
CTCGTGCTTCCATTGGCTTGATAGACGGCCAGGCTATTTGAATATCCGGCGCCTACGTTTGGACTTTGTGTTGTGGTGATTGAATTTTGATTCGGTGCCCAGTTATTGAAGTATGGATCAGCGCTCAATCCGGACCAAGTGCTTGGAGCCATCTCCATGTAATGACAAGTGGACGCCATTCCAGTTCCACAGGCGAAGCCAGCAAATGATGCGAAGACAATCGTTCCGCCGCCCGGACCTTTATCGCCCTGAATACAGCTGCCACCGTTACTGCATATCAAAATGATGTTTGCGATGCTCTGCACCGTCAATTTGTAAATCCCAGAGGTGGGGGAGACGGGAACCGAGAAAGTCACAGTAAAGGAGGTTGGTGAGGTCGTTGAAATGGTTAATCCAGAAATGGAGGATGAGAGGGCGAAGGTTCCATTGTTATCTAATACGACAATGTCTGTTCCTGTCACTCCGTAGATTGCGGCTGGTGTGTTGCTGGAATCTCCGTAGCCATTAATCACCAAGTCTTTGCCATAGCAATCGCTGGGTACTCCGGAGACCGAGAGCGAGCTAAACATGGGAGAGCCGCCATTGGCAGAGTTAGAGAAGGTTGAGCGGGGAGTAAGGGTTAAGACATTGCTGCCCGAACAGGTAGTTGTCGCAGTTTGACCTTGGCCAAATTGAACAACACCGGATGAGTTAATGGTGATGTTGGATGCCAATGTTGTTTTGAGAAATAGCGAACCTAAAAGTAGAAGAGTTACAGATCCCAGGATTCCTACGGTATTTCGTCGTTTGGGAAGTGGGGCTTCGTCGTCGAAATAGTGCTCACCATCATCACTAATTTCTTCTTCCAACATCTAGCCAGTGTTCCCTAATAGCTGGCTATAACCTAATGAAAAAGCCCCCGATTTCTCGAGGGCTTTTCAATCCGGTGACGGTATTTTTTAGAGGTCGTAGTAAAGCTCGAACTCTGCTGGATGCGGACGCAAGCGGACATAGTCAACTTCTTGTGTGCGCTTGTACTCAATCCAGGTAGAGATGAGGTCTTCGGTGAAAACGCCACCACGTGTGAGGTACTCATGATCCTTCTCAAGGTTATCGAGAACTTCAGAGAGTGAACCTGGTACTTGTGGGATAGCCGCAGCTTCTGCGCCTTCCAACTCATAGAGATCCTTATCGACTGGCTTTGGTGGCTCAATCTTGTTCTGAATTCCATCGAGCCCTGCCATGAGCATCGCAGCAAATGCGAGGTATGGGTTGGATGATGGATCTGGGCAACGGAATTCAACGCGCTTTGCCTTTGGATTCGAGCCAGTGATTGGGATACGAATACATGCTGAGCGGTTACGAGCTGAGTAAACAAGGTTTACAGGTGCTTCGTAGCCTGGAACCAAACGGTGATATGAGTTCACAGTTGGGTTGGTGAATGCAAGCAGTGAAGGAGCGTGCTTCAAGAGTCCACCGATGTACCAGCGAGCCATGTCAGATAGGTCGCCGTATGAGCCTGCTTCAAAGAAGAGCGGCTTTCCATCTTTCCAGAGAGATTGGTGGACGTGCATACCTGAGCCGTTATCGCCGAATAGTGGCTTTGGCATAAAGGTTGCGGTCTTGCCGTTCTCCCAAGCAACGTTCTTAATGATGTACTTGAACTTCATAACATCATCGCCTGCTTGGAGAATATCTGAGAAGCGGTAGTTGATCTCCATCTGGCCGGCAGTTCCCACCTCATGGTGAGAACGCTCAACAAGAAGTCCCACCTTGCCAAGTGTCATTGTCATCTCATCGCGAATATCCGCGAGTTGATCAGTTGGAGACACTGGGAAATATCCACCCTTGTAGCGAGTCTTATATCCGCGGTTAGGAGTTCCATCAGCTTCAAGTGATGCTCCTGTGTTCCAGGCACCTTCGATGGAATCGATGAAGTGATGTGAAGCATTTTGTGATGTTGAGAAGTTAACTTCATCGAAGACATAGAACTCTGCTTCTGGAGCGAAGAATGCTGTGTCTGCGATACCGGTTGACTTTAGGTAATCAACAGCCTTGCCAACAACGCCACGAGGGTCGCGGCTGTAAGGAGTGTTATCAATTGGGTTATGAACTGAGAAGAGGATGACGAGTGTCTTCTCTTTACGGAAAGGATCAATAAAGGCGCTGCTTGGAATTGGGAGCAACTTCATATCTGATTCATGAATAGCTTGGAATCCGCGGATTGAAGAACCGTCGAACATCAATCCATCGGTGAATACTGCTTCATCAAAAGATTCAACTGGAACGTTGAAGTGATGCTGCATTCCAGGCAGGTCGACAAAGCGAACGTCGATAAGTTTGACTTCGTTCTTCTTAATGAAGTCGAAAATTTCAGATGAACTCTTAAACATGTTTCTCCTGAGATTAAGACCTACATGTGGCGAGGCGCTTCAGCGAGCCTTCCCATGACGGTTGTTGATGGGGCAAATATAGGTTTGCAGCGTGAAAATGCCATAACTGCTGTGTTACAGCCATGTTTCAGGGTCAGCGGTCAGGCTTGAGACTTTCCAGGCCCTAGGCTTGCGGAATGGAGAGAGCTGGGTTGGGCAGACGTCTTGCCGCCATATTTATCGACTGGCTAGTTGCCTTGCTCACAACCTCGCTCTTTGGTCGCCTTACCCAATTCGAGGCTCAGTTAATTCCGCTTTTAATCTTCTTTGTCGAAGTTTCGGTCTTAACTGCATTAACCGGAGCCTCGCTAGGTCAGCGCTTGTGCGGCTTACAGGTAGAGAGCGTGAGCGCAAGCCCGCTGACTCCAGGTCGGGCGATACTTCGCACCTTCCTAATCTGTTTGGTTCTGCCGGCTGTCTTTATGAAAGAAGGGCGCGGATACCACGATCATTTCGCCCAAACTCACGTTGTGAGAGCAAGTAAAAATTAATTAACGCTTAGGCATGCGAACGCCCTTAGGCATTGGGCCTTTAGGAATTGGCATTGACATACCACCGACAGCTTTCAAGCGGCCACGCACTTCACGCACTTGATTGTTGGTTAGCTTCTTCTTCATCTTCTTCAAGTGCTTCTGCAATTTCTTAAGTGGAACTTGTCCCGCGCCACTTCCGACGATGATTTCAGTAACAGGTGCTCCGGCTACAAAACGTTCCATCTTCTTACGCTCATCGCTAAGAAGCGCGCGAACTCCAGCTCCACCTTCACCTACCAAAATGATTCCAGGGCGACCGACGGTGCGGTGGACCATATCTTGGTTACGGGAAACATTAACTGCGGGAGTTGTGGTGAAGCCACGACGGATCGCCATCAAAACCGAAGCTCCGGCTCCCAGCTGTCCTTCAATGGAAGCAAATGCTGCTGAGTTTGCTGCGCGAGTAAAGAAGAAGAAGGCAGCGAGGATTGAGAGGGGAGTGAAGATAATTGCAAAATAGACCGGGTGATGCAGGCTATTGCCGAGAATGATTCCACCAGCAAGCACGCCTACAAAAATTACTGCCATCCATACAAGAGTGAGTGGCTTCTCTTTGCGAGTGATCACAAAGGCTTCTTTGACAGTGCCCCATTGTGAAGTTGTTCCTTCAGCCGGTGCTGCCGCAGCCTTGTTCTTCTTCTTGCGACCAAATAGTGCCATTTACTCTTGCTCCTTGTTTTTCTCGCGTAAGTGCTCTTCCCATTCTAATTGGACTTGCTCTGGGGTAGGAGCAGTTCCGCCAAGTCTTGCTGGTGCCCAGCGTTGACCTTGATGAGAATCGGGATATTCAGCTTGAACTTTATGAAGTAATTCAATCATTTGGCGGCGCAGCTCCGCCTCGGCGCCATCCACATCCATGCTCTTATCGACATAAAAAGGCGCGCCAAATTTCACGTGAATCGGATATTTCTTCCGCTTGAAATCCGGTTTTACCTTCTTGGTATAAATACGCTGGCTTCCCCAGACTGCCGTAGGGATGATTGGAACCCCTGCTCCCATCGCAAGACGTACCGCACCAGTCTTCATCTGCGCAATTTCAAATGAACGAGAGATAGTGCCCTCTGGAAAAATACCCACAATTTCTCCGGAGCGAAGTGCGCGAAGCGCTGCAACGAAAGAAGAGGAACCACTATTGCGATCAACGGAGATGTGGTGCATTCCGCGCATCAGTGGTCCAGATATTTTGTGGTCGAAAATTTCCTTCTTCGCCATAAATCGAACGTATCGATTTACTGGAAGCGCAGCTGTGCCGATAAGGGCGAAATCCAAGTAGCCAATGTGGTTCATTGCCAGGACAGCGCCACCTTCCTTAGGGAGGTTTTCCTGTCCAGTAAATTCAAACTTTAAGCCCAGATATTTCCAGAGAGTTTTAAGTGCAACTACAACTGGTGGGTAGACGAGATCAGCCATTAAGCGCTGCTGCCTTCTTCTCCTGGGCTTGCTTATAGAGACGGCCAGCTCGGTAGCTAGAGCGAACAAGTGGTCCGCTCATAACTCCAGCAAAACCAATATCTTCTGCTTCCTTTGAAAGTTCGACGAACTCTTCTGGCTTTACCCAACGCTCAACTGGATGGTGCTTGGCTGTAGGGCGTAGATATTGAGTAATCGTTACGAGATCGCAGCCTGCTGCGTGTAAGTCAACCAACGCTTGGCTGATCTCTTCACGAGTTTCACCCATGCCGAGAATTAAGTTCGACTTAGTGATTAAACCAAAGTTTCGTGCCTGCGAAATGACATCCAGCGAACGATCGTAATTAAAGGCTGGGCGAATGCGCTTAAAGATGCGGGGGACAGTCTCCAGGTTATGCGCGAAGACTTCTGGCCGAGTTTCAAAGACTTCGTTCAAAAGATGAGCGTGTCCGCTGAAATCAGGGGCAAGCATCTCCACACCCGTTCCTGGGTTGAGTTCGTGAACTGCGCGAATGGTCTCGGCATATAACCAAGCACCCTCGTCTTCTAGATCATCGCGAGTAACGCCAGTAATGGTGGCGTATCGAAGTCCCATAGTTTTTACGGATTCAGCAACGCGGCGAGGCTCATCACGATCAATGGGTTCAGGTTTGCCAGTATCAATATTGCAAAAATCGCAGCGACGGGTACAGCGTTCGCCGCCAATAAGGAATGTAGCTTCGCGATCTTCCCAACATTCAAAGATATTGGGACAGGCAGCCTCTTGGCAGACCGTATGCAGACCCTCGCGGCTAACAAGTGAGCGCAGTTCGGTGTATTGCGGACCCATGTTTGCACGGGTTTTAATCCACTCTGGTTTGCGCTCGATCGGCACTTCGGCATTTCGTGCTTCGATGCGAAGTAATTTTCTGCCTTCAGGTGCGATGGTCATTTAGCCACTCTCGCTAGCGCTTCGTATAGATGTCTTTCAACGGATGGAGAAATTTCTTCGATGGAAATTTCACGACCGAGTTCTTTGGAAAGTGAAGTGACGTCAGCATCGGGGAGTCCGCAGGGAACAATCCGACTAAAGGCACTTAGGTCTGGATTGACGTTAAGCGCAAAGCCATGCATCGTGACGCCTTTTGCTACTCGAATTCCAATAGCGGCAATCTTGCGATCGCCCATCTCATCGCGCAGCCAGACGCCAGAGCGTTCGCAATAACGAACAGCATCGATACCCAATTCTTGGCACACTGCGATTAAGGCGGACTCTATTTCGCGAACAAAGCCGACGACGTCATTGGGATTCTTTAAAGCGATAATTGGATAGCCAACTAATTGACCTGGTCCATGCCAAGTAATTTTTCCGCCTCGATCGACATCAATAACAGGAGTGCCATCAATTGGTCGCTCATGAAGTTCGGTGCGGCGGCCTGCGGTATAGACCGATGGGTGCTCCAAGAGAATTAAGGTGTTTGGGCGGGCCCCTTCAGCAACTTCTCCATGAATCTTGCGTTGGCTATCCCATGCCTCTTGGTAATCGACTAACCCTTGGCGCTTGAGAGCCACTTGTGCGGCAGGCGCTACTGGAGTCATATCGCAAGCCTAATCGGTTGCCTACCCCATCTCCAGTTGGGCAGACGATAGATTGCGGTTATGAATGGCGGAGCTTTAAAAAACTCTTTTGACCCGGCGCTATCGGTAAATAGCCGTGCTAGCCACTCTAGCCACTCTAGGCGCCATTTCGGCGCACGCTTCAAATCGCTAGGTACCGAAATTGTGGGAGCTCTCACAGGGGAGAGTCGATGAAAAATGTAATAGTTATTGGCGCCGGCCTTGCCGGCCTGAGTGCTGCACGAGAATTAACTTCAGCCGGTGTAAAGGTGACCGTTTTGGAGAGCGGATCTACTGCTGGAGGCAGAGTTACCTCCGATCACATTGATGGATATATCTGCGATCGTGGTTTTCAAGTTATCAATGCTCGATATCCTCATGTAAAAGCAACTGGGTTAATTGAAAAGTTAGATTTTCAATATATAAATCCGAATTTTCGATTGGTGAGCAATTCGATCTCCAAGACTTTCGGCCGAAACCACCCATTGGCTGCATTAACTAGTTCGCCATCAACTACAAAGACAGCACTTGATGAATTTTTCACTGGTGTGTATTTGGCAAAGCCATCAGAGGTAAGTAAGTCAGTTCGGCGGGAGATCTTTCGCTCATTCCCATTTGGAAAACCAGGTGTGCCAGCTGGGGGAGTAGGCGAATTCTCAAACGCCTTGGCAGAGAATCTAGATATTCGCTACCAACATTCAGTGGAGAAGGTGCGGGGAAGAAAAGTGCAGGGCCCATGGGGCGAGCTGGAGGCAGATGCGGTAATCGTGGCAACAACTGCTGCGAGAGCAAATTCCATCCTTGGACTCTATATGCCGCAACAAATGCACCAGTCAACAACTTGGTATCACTCGACTACTTCGCAATTAACAAACGCCGAGCTACTTGCTGTCCCTGCAAATTCAGGAATTGTTAACTCTGTAGTTATATCTCAGCTCTCGTCGAAGTATGCCCCAGCTGGAAAAAATTTAATCGCAACCACAACTTTGAATAGCATTTCTGAATCCAGCATTAAATCTGAGATTGCCAGACTATTTGGCGCACATGGCTCTGAATTGGTAAGTCGGCATGAGATCAAAGAGTCGCTTCCGGTAATGACACCGGGTTCAAAACGTCCAATTTACAGAGCTTCAGAATGTGTTGTGCTTGCAGGAGATTATCTGGAGATACCTTCACAAGAAGGTGCAATGCGCAGCGGAGTGAAAGCGGCGAAACTTACTCTGCAATCAATGCGTTAAGCGCGCCAACGATGTGTGGGTAATCGAACTCAAATCCATCTTCGGAAAGTACTTGTGGCAGAACTTTCTTGGAGCCAAGAATTTCAGTGGAGAATCCACCAAGCGCGAGCTTGAGTGCGAAAGCTGGTGCTGGAAATAGTGCCGGGCGATGCATCGCGCGTGCTAGTGCTGCGGTGAAATCTAGATTGGTTACAGGATTTGGTGAGGTGAGGTTTACTGCGCCCGAGATATTGGACTCCAGCAGATGGCAGACAGCGCGGATATGATCATGCAAAGTGATCCAGGACCACCACTGATTTCCAGAACCGAGTTTTCCGCCGAGTCCTAATTTAAAGAGTGGCAGCATTCGACCGAGTGCGCCTCCGGTGGGATCTAGAACTAAGCCAGTGCGAAGCTTTACGGTGCGAACGCCGTCAACGGCATCTGCGGCGCCTTCCCACTCACGACATACAGTCGCAAGAAAATCATCTCCTGCGCGATCGCTCTCAACAACCGCACGATTGCCGGTCTCGCCGTACCATCCAATTGCGCTAGCCGATATAAAGGTTGCGGGCTTTAGTTCATTGACGGCTGCAGCAATAGCAGTAGTGCCGAGAAGTCTGGAGTTGAGAATTTCACTCTTATATTTCTTTGTCCAACGATGGTCACCAACGCCGGCGCCGGCAAGGTGAATCACTGCATCGACTCCACGAAGTGGCTCTAGATCAACGGTTCCCGCGATGGGATTCCAGAGAACTTCATCTGGCGTAATAGGTGCACGACGGACGAGTCGCTGAACTGTATGACCTTCGGAACGAAGGTGGCCGATTAGCGCGCCACCAATAAGTCCAGATGCGCCAGTAATGGCGATCCGTTGCGGAGGTAACTTGTTCTTCATATCTGAAGTTTAGAGACCTAGATCTGATTCAAAGCGGCCTTCTTCAAGGCGATCTTTTAGGGTGACTAGGAATCGAGCCGCATCTGCGCCATCAACAATTCGGTGGTCATAAGACAAGGCTAGGTAAACCATGGAACGAACAGCAATTGTCTCGCCGCCATCAGCCCCCTTCATGACAACTGGACGCTTAACTACTGCGCCAAGTCCAAGAATTGCAACCTGTGGTTGGTTGATGATTGGCGTATCAAAGAGCGCACCGCGGCTTCCGGTGTTGGTCAATGTAAATGTTCCACCACCAAGCTCATCTGGTGAGATCTTGTTGTCGCGAGTGCGCGCAGCAACATCTGCAATCTTGCGAGCGACGCCACCAATATTGAGATCTCCGGCATCCTTGATAACAGGAACGAGTAATCCGCGCTCGGTATCGACTGCAATACCCAAGTGTTCTGCACCATGATAAGTAATCATGTCGCCTTCGATTGAGGAGTTAAGAACTGGATGTTGCTTGAGTGCCTCACATGTTGCGACGGCAAAGAATGGCAAGAAGGAGAGCTTGACGCCTTCGCGTGCTTCAAATGAGGCCTTCGCCTTATCGCGCAAACGAGCAATCTTTGTTACATCCACTTCCACAACAGTGGTGAGTTGTGCTGAGACTTGAAGCGACTCGACCATGCGCGAGGCGATGACCTTGCGTAGGCGACTCATCTGAACCTGAGTTCCACGAAGCGGTGAGACTGCAACTGGTGCTTTTGGTGCACTTGCGGAAGCTTGCGCATCCGGAGCCGAAGCGCTTTGAGCTGGGCGAATCGCTGCAGCTAAAACATCTTCCTTGCGAATACGTCCGCCAATACCGGTACCCGTTACGCGGGCGAGATCAACGCCATTATCTGAAGCGAGTTTGCGAACAATCGGAGTGACGTATGCATCTGCTGGTTGGCTAGAAATTGGTTGCGGTGCAACTGGAGCAACAGGTGTAGCAACTGGAGCTGCTACTGGTGCAGGTGCAGGAGCGGCAGCAACTGGTGCAGGTGCAGGTGTTGGAATAGGAGCAGCTACGGGTGCAGGAGTTGCGGCAACTGGAGCTGGAGCAGAACCACCTGCAACGCCAATTGTTGCTAAGCGCGCGCCAACTGGCACGGTTGAATCAACAGCGACATCAATCGATGTGATTACTCCGGAGACAGGCGAAGGGATTTCGGTATCAACTTTGTCAGTGGAAACTTCGAGTAGCGGCTCATCGACATTGACGCTATCGCCAACGTTCTTAAGCCAACGAGTAACAGTTCCTTCAGTAACGCTCTCACCAAGTGCTGGCATTGTGACAAATGTTCCGGCGCCGGTTGGCGCTGCAGATGGAGCTGCAGCAACTGGTGCTGGGGTTGCAGCTACTGGAGCTGGCGCTGCAACAGGTGCAGGTGCAGCGACCACAGGAGCTGGTGTTTCTGCAACAACAGGAGCTTGAGCAGCTGGAGTCGATGGGGCGGCTGCGCCATCAGCGATGATTGCCAGCTCTGCGCCGACTGGAACAGTTGAATCAACAGCAACAACTATTTTTTGGAGAGTTCCGGATACTGGTGATGGAATCTCAGTATCTACTTTGTCAGTGGAAACTTCGAGAAGTGGTTCATCGACGTTGACGTGATCGCCCTCTGCCTTTAGCCAACGAGTAACAGTGCCTTCAGTAACGCTCTCACCGAGAGCTGGCATGGTGACGGAAAATGTCATTTTCTTCTCCTGTTATCCGTGTGCGTGTAGTGGCTTGCCGGCAAGTGCGAGGTGAGCCTCACCAATTGCTTCGGACATAGTTGGGTGGGCATGAATCAAAGTAGCAACATCGGAAGCTTCAGCTTCCCAGTTGAAAATCAATTGTGCTTCAGCAAGTAGTTCACCAACGCGAGCGCCCACCATATGGATTCCAAGGATCGGACCATTCTTAGCAGCAACAAGCTTTACCGAACCAGCTGTCTTGAGAATATTGGCCTTACCGTTTCCGGCAAGGTCATAGTTGAGTTCAACGACATCATGGCCGCGTTCTTTTGCTTGTGCGGTAGTCAGACCGACTGATGCAACCTCTGGTTCAGAATAAGTAACACGTGGGACGCCATCGTAATTAATTGGACGTGGGTTTAGCCCTGCAATTTCTTCGGCAACCAAAATTCCTTCGGCAAAACCTACGTGAGCCAATTGCAAGGTTGGAATCAAGTCGCCAACTGCCCAAATTCCTGGAACGTTGGTGCGGCACTTCTCATCCACGAGGATATAGCCCCGATCCATCCTGAGACCTTGCTCTTCATAACCAATATTTGCCGAAACCGGACCACGACCGACTGCTACGAGCAAAACTTCAGCGGTGAAAGTTGAACCATTTTCCAGGGTGACAGTGACGCCATTTGGCCCCTTGGTCATTGAGGCAAACTTTGTGCCGACTTCAAAATTAATGCCGCGTTTGCGGAATGCGCGCTCAAGCTGCTTAGAAGAAGATTCATCTTCAAGCGCAACGAGGCGAGGTAGGCCTTCAATAATGGTTACTTCTGCACCGAATGATTTCCAGACTGATGCGAATTCGCAACCAATTACTCCACCGCCGAGCA
>CAIUHB010000021.1 GCA_903898855.1 uncultured Actinomycetes bacterium
AGATGTGACGGCAATCCGCGAAGTGTCTTCAACTTCTTCTTATAAGCAGCGAGATCGGCGGCATTAGGAAGCTTGCCGTGAATGAGCAGGTGTGCAACTTCTTCAAACTCACACTTTGCCGCTAAATCAGCGATGTCGTAACCACGGTAGTGAAGATCATTGCCAGAGCGTCCGACTGAGCAGAGCGCGGTGTTGCCGGCAGGAACTCCGGAGAGCGCCACCGACTTCTTTGGCTTAAATTCTGGGTTTGGGGTATCGCTCATTACTTCTTCTCTCCATCCTTCAAGAATTTATCAAGGGCGTTCTCATAGTCGTAATAGTTAATGCGTTGGTAGAGCTCATCACGGGTCTGCATCTGATCAACCACGTTCTTCTGGGTTCCTTCTTTGCGGATGGTCTCGTAGACCAACTCCGCTGCTTTGTTCATGGCGCGGAAGGCGGAGAGTGGGTAGAGCACGATTTCTACGCCAACGCTCTTGAGTTCTTCTACTGTAAATAGTGGAGTCATTCCAAACTCGGTGATATTTGCCAAGATAGGGACATCAAATGCATCAGTAAATTTCTTGTAAGTCTCAAGGTCGCGAATCGCTTCTGGGAAGAGCGCATCTGCGCCAGCTTCGATGCAAGCACCTGCACGATCGATGGCAGCTTCCAAACCTTCCACGGCCAGCGCATCGGTGCGAGCCATGATGGTGAAGTCAGGATCTGTGCGAGCATCAACGGCAGCCTTGATGCGATCGACCATCTCGCCCTTGCTTACTAACTCTTTATTAGGACGATGGCCGCAACGCTTTGCGCCAACTTGATCCTCAATGTGCAGTGCACCAGCGCCGGCTTTAATAACCGCTTTAACGGTGCGAGCAATGTTGAATGCAGATGCGCCAAATCCGGTATCCACATCCACCATCAAAGGCAGGTCACAGACATCGGTTATGCGACGAATATCGATGAGCACATCTTCTAGCCCACTTATTCCGAGGTCTGGCACACCAAGTGAACCGGCTGCAACGCCGCCACCAGATAAGTAGATTGCCTTGTACCCGGCTCGCTTTGCGAGGAGTGCGTGGTTGGCATTAATTGTGCCAATAACTTGCAATGGGGATTCTTCGGATAGCGCCTTCTTGAAACGGGCACCAGCGGTAGGTGTAGTCACTGCGAAACTCTAGCACGGGAGATTTACGACCGACAGATAGGCGATATACGCTAGAGCCTTGGGGCAGGACCTTTAGCAGCCTCTAGAACCCGCAACGTTGCTGGTTCCCACTAAGGAGATCTCATGATTGTTGGCGTACCTAAGGAAATCAAGAACAACGAATTCCGAGTTTCGACTACCCCGGCTGGAGTGCACCAGTTTGTAACCGCGGGGCACCAAGTAATCGTAGAGTCTAATGCGGGGCTCGGTTCAGCAATCACAGACCAGGATTACATCAACGCGGGTGCACAAATCGTTGCTACCGCCGATGAGGTCTGGCAAAAAGCCGACATGATTATCAAAGTTAAAGAACCAATTGCTGCGGAATATCCAAGAATGCGTAAAGGTCAGATTCTCTTCACTTACCTTCACTTAGCCGCATCTCGCGAATGTACTGATGCACTAATTGCAAGTGGAACAACTGCTATTGCATATGAGACCGTGGAAGTAAATCGCAGCTTGCCACTGCTTGCACCAATGAGTGATGTAGCTGGCCGAATGTCGATTCAAGTTGGCGCCGCATCACTTCAAAAGGCAGCCGGCGGTCGCGGTGTATTGCTCGGTGGAGTTCCCGGAGTTCGTCCCGGCAAAGTTGTAATCCTTGGTGGCGGCGTTGTTGGAGTTGCGGCCGCAACTATTGCGCACGGAATGCGCGCCGATGTCACAATTTTGGATCTCAACCTTGCTCGCCTTGGTTTTATTGATGACCTCTTTAGCGGCCAAGTAAAGACCTTGGCTTCTTCTGCTTATGAAATTGAAAACCAAGTAACTCAAGCAGACCTCGTCATTGGCGCAGTACTGGTTCACGGCGCAAAAGCACCACGACTTGTTACAGATGCGATGGTGGCGAAGATGAAGCCGGGCAGCGTTCTAGTCGATGTTGCAATTGATCAAGGCGGTTGCTTTGAAGGTTCAAAGGCAACAACGCATGCAGATCCCACCTTTAAAGTTCATAACTCGCTCTATTACTGCGTTGCGAATATGCCAGGTGCAGTTCCAGCGACCTCGACCTACGCACTCTCGAATGCAACCATCGGATACGCACTTGCTATTGCAAATAAGGGATGGCAAAAGGCCCTTGCCGATGATGCTTCATTGGCGAAGGGCCTCAATGTCCACGAGGGCGATATCTATTACAAGGCTGTCGCTGACGCGCATGGCCTGGCTTGCAAATCTCTTTAAGCTAGAGCTGCATCCAAAGTAATTGTCGCTGAGGAGTAGAGCTTTGAAACTGGGCAGGTTTGCTTAGCCTTGTTTGCAAGTTCTACAAATTCATCGTTGCTGAGCGCTTGGTTTGAACCGCGAGTTACTAGGTGAACTTCGGTAATCCAAAATCCATCTGGCTTCTGCTCGAGTGTGACTTTGGCAGTAGTGCTTACTTCGCCCACTGGCTTGCCAGCTTCTTCGATCAAACTTGTTAGCGCCATCGAGAAGCAACCGGCATGAGCTGCGCCGATGAGCTCTTCTGGGTTTGTGCCCGCGTTATCCTCGGTGCGAGACTTAAGTGAGAATGGAATTACCTGACCATCGCGGCCAAGTGTCATAGTTCCGGTACCTGTTGGAACTGGACCCTTCCAAATTGCACTTGCATGGCGGAGAATCTTCATATCGTTTAACCTTTCGTAGGACCGGGAATGGGAGTGAACATGAAAGCTGGAGTTGTCTATAACGCTTCTACTGACACGTTGCCAAAAGAGTACATCCACGAGCGAGGTAACGCATCATGCTTCCAGTTGCTCACTTCTGGCCCTTATGCCGAAGCAATCACTGTTCTGGAAATCCATCTCACCGGCGATACGCCCGCTGTTCTATCTGACGCAAGAGATACCCTCATCTTTGTTCGCGAGGGCTCTGCGACCCTAACCATCGATGGCGATAAAGGTCACCACGAAAAATTAATGGATAAGGGCAGCGCTGCACTTGTTACTTCCGGAGCATCATTTACCTGGAGCAATGGAGCTGGTTTAAAAGCCGTTGAAATTTCAATTCCAGATCGCACAAATCCCTATGCCAAGAAGATGAGCGCCGATGCCGAGAGCTACATTCCTTTTGTTCATCAAGGCGAATTCGATAAAGGCAAAGCAACTGGCAACCGTGAATTTGAAGTTCTCTACGGAACCAAAAACGGCAGCTCAGGTGCCACGATGTTTATTGGTTTTATTCCACCATCAGGAGCGCCGCTTCACTATCACTTGTATGACGAGGTCTGTCATATCGTCAGTGGCGGCGGTGAACTCGAAGTAGAAGGAGAACTTCAAGAACTTCTACCTGGCTCCACATTTATGGTCAGCCCTCGCCTTTTGCACTCAGTTCGCAATAGTCGCAATGAGGATCTCTGGATTCTGGGAACCTTCCGGCCACCAGGATCCCCAGCCGCTGCCTTCTATCCCGATGGCACGCCAGCTCCCGGCTACAACGGGGTCGACTAGTTTTATAACGTTTTTGTTACGGTCGCCAATTCGGCACCGGCGGTTGCTAACTATTCCAAAAAAACTATTGGCTTTGCACTGCCCCTAGGGCAGAATTCATGAGTTGGAAAACCCAGCACCCCTTGAAAGGAATACTGAATGAAGAAGTTTTCACGTCTTGGCGTGGTTGCTGTCTCTTCTGCAATTG
>CAIUHB010000022.1 GCA_903898855.1 uncultured Actinomycetes bacterium
AGTAGTGGTGTACTTATCGACCTTGCCTTGCCAAGTAACTGCATCAGTTGAATTGATGGTGATTGCATCATTGATCTTCTGAATAGCGTTCTTGAAAGATGTGTTGAGGCTATCGCGCTGCTTGAGCGCTGCGGTGTAGCTCTTGTTTGCAGTTGTGCAAGCGCCAGATACCCAGACATTTGAAGCTGTTGCGACAAGTGGATTCTGTGCGCAAGTAAATGCGACCTTCTTGATGGTTGCTTTAGCGCCAAGAGTTGAGCAGGCGCCATTTGCCTTAGGAGCGGCCGCTGCCTGGGAAGGCGCTGCTACTGCCACGAGAAGGGCGGTCGCTACTGCGCCCACCAATGCGAGAGATGAGATCTTCTTCAACACGTATAACCTCCGAAAATATATCCAACAGTTCCTGTCAGATTGAATGGCCCAATTCTAAGTCAGTGGCAGCCCTCTGCAGGGTTAATTCCTGCGAAGGAGCCTGTGAATATCAGGTGTTTAGCCAGTTCCGCATCGAAATCTTACGCGCAAATCACGAAAGCGAGCCTGCATTAAACTCACGGCATACGTCCCAGTAGCTCAGTGGATAGAGCAACCGCCTCCTAAGCGGTAGGTCGCCGGTTCAACTCCGGCCTGGGACACTCACTTAATGGGTGAAATCGAAAGCTGAAAATTCATTGCTTCGATAAGTCGGACGAAAGTAACAGTGTTGGGGGCCAAGAGCCCACGCTCCATGCGACTGATATCCGCCTGTTGCACTCCAGCCAAATCGGCTAGCTCTCTTTGCGTTAATGAACGTGCACGGCGAGCGGTAGCTAGAACTTCACCGATAGTGATCGCACTTGCAAAGACTTTGTAAGCATCCCGACCTCGTTGTGTGAACATGGCCTTTCGTTGATCGGCATAGTCTTTAAAGCTCTTACTCATATCCAAACCTCCTAGCATTATCTTATGTGCTTTAACACATCACGTCAATGTTACCCAGCCCTTACCTTTGGGACGATCGCCAGTGTTGGAGTCTTTGTCTGGCAAGTTTTATCTCCGACTGCTGCTTTCTTGGTTTGTCATCCACCGCCTTGTCGTAGCCATTGAGGAGAAGAACAATTTTTGATCCGTAAAAGTGGAGAAAAACTCGGAGGAGAATCTTTGTCGGTGGCTCTGGCGCATCAAGTTCAAGGTTTACATACATAGCTTTAATGTCAGCCGCTGAAAACCTAATTCGAAACTCAAAAATTCCCTTATCGACATGTTTTAACCAAGGAGTACCCGCCAACGCAATTCCATTTGGAGCTAATACCAATTCGATTGCAGCGCTCAATGCTGCGAATTTAATATCGTCTAGCGAGTCCATCCACGATTCAAATGACGAACCGTGCCCTACGTAATACTCAATTTGCCAATTGCTTGGTAGCACCATTTATCGAGACTATTTGCGCCGACTGACATTTTTGCCCCGCTAATTAATTGGATGTGGATGAGTATAAATCGAAAATCAACCTTCCACTTGGAAGCTATGTGGCGATATGACTCCGCGTAACCAGCCGAGCAATCACGATGTATCGCTTTGGAGCGCTTCCGATATATATAAATGGATAGCAGGTCGATAAGGTTAGTTGTGCCGTGGTTGTGGGAACGATGACTGTTCGATCGTTCTTATCGACAATTCGAATTTTATCGACTCGATAAGTGAACTTTCCTGATTCTGTGGTGATGAGAATTGTGGCACCGATCTTTACTCTGCCTAGATGAGAGAAAACCGTATCGCGGTGTCCAGCGAGAACTGAGTTATCAGCCATACCTGGCATGACGCTTTGGATGAAGTGACCCACTCCTTCAGCCAGCTCTGAATTATCAGTTCCTTGAAAAATGTTGACTGACTTACCGACTGAGGGAATAGAAATCGTTCCAATAAATGAACCGGGCACAGGATCGGTGAGTGAGTTTATGTTCTGCATCCTGTGCTTCGTCCAAATTCTTTCCGCTGAAGGTAGAAGCGAACGCCCGGTCATTTGGTGTGACTGGTAGATATGAAACCCTGCAAACCCCATGATCGCAACCCCTGCCACCACCGAAGTGATAGAAAGGGTTGCAACTAAACGCCGGAAAACGCGTAGTTTCATGAGGTTGGCAGGAATCTGCTTACTTAACCAAAACCTTGCGGGTTTTGATTCCTATCGCACCCACAACAAGGAGCCCTGCTCCAATAAGGAGGAAGTTGTTCCATGGTGTAGATGTATTAGGGAGTTTTCCACCGGTTGTTGTCTTCGTAACTGGTGGGGGTGTTGTTGTAGCGGGATCTGGCGTTGCAACGGGCGTCGGCATGAAGCCAGAAGCTTTCATGTCGTAGTTAGTGCGAGTGACCGTAACGTTCTCACCTGGCGTGAGAACTATTGATCCTCCAGCTGTGATTGGTCCGCTCCATTCGCCGCGATAGCCGTTGGCAGCGATCTCAGAGAGGCTATAAGTACCCGCAGGCAATGTGTAGGTACGACCTACCCCGCCAATTCCAGTTTGTGGACCGCTGATATCAACTGCACCTTGCTTCACCAAGATGGAGAAGGCTGAGGCAAGAGATTTGCCACCGTGAGTGTTAACGACCAATTTAATGACGTTAAGAGTTGCTGGAAGTGGAGCAACTACGGTTGCAACGGGAACCACTGTTGCAGGGAGAATCACTGGTGTTGGCACATCAGGTATTGTCGATGTGTTTGGAGTGACTGGAGTGACTGGAGTTGAACAACTGTTATTGATAATTGTCGTTCCGCCTAACGTTACTGCACCAGTTACAGCAATGAGCTGGCCATTAACAATCGATGAAGCACCGGTACTGATAGATGCTTGTGCAATTACATGACCTGCCATAGTCGTACCAACGCCTAAGGTTGCAGAACTTCCCACCTGCCAAAAGACGTTGCAGGCTTGCGCGCCGTTAATAAGTGCTACTGAACTATTCACACCCGTGACCACTGTGCTTGCAGCACGGAAAATGAAGACGGCGTTGGAATTTCCCCCGCCATCCAGGGTGAGAATTCCATTATTCTCAAAAGTTCCGCCGGTGTAAGCACCAGCAAGGAGTGTGAGTCCGCCAAGTTGAACTCCTTGCGCAGTACCGCCATGGTTATCGGCAAGTGCCGAGCCAGCAGCCGTAAGTGCGTTCAGAGACGCTAAGCCCAGAACTTGCGAGCCTGAATAAGTAATGACACCAGTAGGTGCAGTCCCGCCTCCAACGCCGACATTTCCGCCAGCAGTGCCAGAAACAGCGCTAGCAGTTGCATTGGTGATTGTAGAACTGGCGAGAACGCCATAAGTTGCAGCGCTTCCCATATTCAGCGCGGTTTCTGAGGCGCCAGCTGAGGTAGGAAAGAGTGTGAAAGTCAATGCAATAGCAGATGCCACTACTGCAAAAGATTTTTTGGGTGAAGTGAAACTTCTTAGAGTTTCCATTTTCGTTCGATTCTGTTGTTAATCACAATGTGCCAAACGGCCTTGCAAAAAACACGCTAGCCCTTTTAAGGAAGGAAGAGAAATAAAATTGGCCCTTAAGAAGATTAATGAGTGCTGGCACTTCCAGCTAACGCTCAGCTAGTGGTTAATTACAAAGCGCTTGAGCGCTTTTGGTGCCCACCAATTGCGCTCACCAAAGAGTCGCATCAATGCGGGAACTAAGAGGCCACGGACCAGGGTTGCATCCAAAATAACGGCGAATGCCACACCAAAGCCAAGCGTCTTGATATTGGTGACGCCACTCGTGACGAATGCAATGAAAGCAATGGCAAGCAATAGGGCCGCTGCAGTAATAATGCGAGCTGA
>CAIUHB010000023.1 GCA_903898855.1 uncultured Actinomycetes bacterium
ACGTGGTTGATCAGATGCAGACCCGTGATGAGCTCTACCAACGCATTAACTATTACGACTATGAGAACGCCCTCGATAAATTCTTGAAGGATGGAGAGAAGAAGTAATGAGCGATACCCCAAACCCAGAATTTAAGCCAAAGAAGTCGGTGGCGCTCTCCGGAGTTCCTGCCGGCAACACCGCGCTCTGCTCAGTCGGACGCTCTGGCAACGATCTTCACTACCGTGGTTACGACATCGCTGATTTAGCGGCAAAGTGCGAGTTTGAAGAAGTTGCACACCTGCTCATTCACGGCAAGCTTCCTAATGCCGCCGAACTCGCTGCTTATAAGAAGAAGTTGAAGACACTTCGCGGATTGCCGTCACATCTAAAAGCTGTCCTCGAACAACTTCCTGCAACCGCACATCCCATGGACATCATGCGTACCGGCGTCTCTGTACTTGGCTGCCTAGATCCAGAAGAACTTTCACATCCAGAGGCAAAGACGCGCGAGATCGCGGATCGTTTGATCGCCTGCCTGCCATCAATTCTTCTTTATTGGTACCACTTTGCTAACAGTGGCAAGCGCATTGAAGTTGAGACCGATGATGATTCAATCGGTGGCCACTTCTTGCATCTCTTGCACGGTTCAAAGCAGAGCGCGCTCTGGGAGAAGGCGATGCATACCTCACTCATTCTCTATGCAGAGCATGAGTTCAACGCGTCTACATTCACCAGCCGCGTAATCGCTGGAACTGGATCCGATGTTTTCTCGGCAATTACTGGTGCAATCGGCGCGCTTCGCGGGCCTAAGCACGGTGGCGCAAATGAGGTTGCCCTAGAAATTCAAGAGCGTTACACAAACCCAGATGAGGCCGAAAAAGATATCCGCGCCCGCGTTGAAGCCAAGGAAGTTGTTATTGGTTTCGGTCACCCGGTTTACACCATCTCTGATCCACGCAACCAGATCATCAAGGCAGTCGCTAAGGAAGTATCTGCAGATAAGGGCGATATGGCGCTCTTCGATATTGCCGAGCGAATTGAATCCGTGATGTGGGATGCCAAGAAGATGTTCCCTAACCTCGACTGGTTCTCAGCTGTGGCATACGAAAAGATGGGGATTCCAATCCTCTTCTTTACTCCGATTTTTGTAATGGCTCGTACCACCGGTTGGTCGGCCCACATCATCGAACAACGTATCGATAACAAGATCATCCGCCCAAGTGCTAATTACACCGGCCCAGAAGATCTCGCTTTTGTTGCAATCCAAGATCGTTAATCCGCACTCACATTAAGGAAGCTATAGCGCCATGTCATCACACATCACAAAGGTAAATCAGGAATACGATCCAGAGATCAAGGCAATTGTTGATTATGTCTTGGATTACCAAATCTCATCAGATGTTGCATATGAGACCGCTTGGAATTGTTTTCTAGATACTTTGGGTTGCGGACTAGAAGCGTTGGAGTACCGCGAATGTCGCAAGATGCTTGGACCTGTTGTCCCTGGCGTCAGCGTCACCAATGGCGTACGCGTTCCTGGCACAAATTACGAACTCGATCCAGTACAAGGTGCATTTAATATCGGCGCGATGATTCGCTGGCTCGACTTCAACGATACTTGGCTAGCTGCTGAGTGGGGCCACCCATCCGATAACCTCGGTGGAATTCTCGCAACTGCTGATTACCTCTCCCGCCTCAACGTCGCAAATGGTGGCAAGGCGCTGACCGTTAAAGATGTCCTCACCGGAATGATTAAGGCGCATGAGATTCAAGGTTGTATCGCACTTGAAAATTCATTTAACAAAGTAGGCATGGACCACGTAGTACTGGTCAAGGTTGCATCTACCGCAGTAGTTGCTCAAATGATGGGTCTCTCACGCGAACAAACACTTGCCGCCGTTTCACTTGCATGGGTCGATGGACAATCACTTCGTACCTATCGCCACTATCCAAATGCTGGATCACGTAAGTCATGGGCAGCTGGCGATGCGACTTCGCGCGCCGTCCGCTTGGCACTGATCGCAAAGACTGGCGAAATGGGTTACCCAACTGTGCTCTCAGCCAAGACCTGGGGCTTCTACGATGCCTCATTCCGTGGCAACTCCTTTAAGTTCCAACGTGAATATGGTTCATATGTAATGGAGAACGTTCTCTTCAAGATCTCCTTCCCAGCTGAGTTCCACTCTCAAACAGGCGTGGAAGCTGCGATGACCATTCATAAGAAGATGGCAGAGCTCGGAAAAACTTCCGATGACATTAAGAGCGTCTCGATTCGTACCCACGAAGCCTGTATTCGAATTATTGATAAGAAGGGTCCGCTCAATAACCCAGCTGACCGCGATCACTGCATCCAGTACATGGTCGCAGTGCCACTTATTTTCGGCCGCTTAACCGCTCGTGATTATGAGGATGATGTAGCAAGTGATCCACGTATCGATGCGCTTCGCGAGAAGATCACCTGCGTCGAGGACACATCCTTTACTGCCGACTATCACAACCCAGAGAAGCGTTCGATTGCGAATGCTTTGACAGTGACCTTTAACGACGGCACCACTTTGGATGAAGTTGTTGTCGAATATCCAGTAGGACATGCTCGTCGTCGTACTGAAGGCATCCCACTACTTCACGCGAAGTTCAAGACCAACCTTGCTCGCATCTTCAAGCAAGATCGACAAGATGCAATCTTGAAGGTGTCGCTAAACCGCGCTGAGCTTGAGCAGATGTCAGTTATTGATTACATGGACTTGTATGTAAATAAGGAGTACAAGCCAAATCTCTAATAGCTATTTCTTAGCTAAGTTGAGTACGTAATTCATAGCTGGCCCAGCCAACTTGTCATGAATTTTAAAGAAGGTTTCGGTTGCACCAAATCCGGCCCAATTCTTCGGCAGGAATTCTTTAGGTAAACCTGGATCGAAATATGGCGCATGTCGCCAGTTCGTTAAAATTTTGGTGTAGTCCCGGAAGGCGCGCTCTTGATCGATGGTTCCGCGCTTTCCATTCCAATAATTCGCAACAGGTTTAGCGGTCTTGGTAAATGACTTATAAACCTCTTGAATGCCATCTAGATCCCACCACGTTGCAACTGCGGCAGGTGTTGGTTGGAAAGCTAAGTGTTGGGCCGAGAAGATATTCATATATTTTTCAACGCTCAATGATTTAGCGAGCGAGATAGCGTCATCGGCCAATTGGCGCGGGGCAATCCAAAGACCGCCGGTTACTTGCGCAAAGCCAATTCGAATCAGGCGCGAGCGAAGCTGGTAGCGAACCGCGCGCATCTCTTCTGGGATAGAGAAGGCCATGAGGATCCAACCCAAGTTGATGGGGGATTCGCGGCGCTGAAGTACTCGTGCATCTCCGTTATCAAAGGTCTTTCGCATATCTGGGCTGATGGCATAACCGACCACGCCATTTTGCTTCTTTGAAATCAAAATTCCCCGGCGCTTAAAGCGGGCCAGCGCGCTTCGCGCAGCATCCTCTTGAACATCGAGCTCAGTGCACAGTTGGATGATTGAGTTAGCTGCGAACCAGCCGCCATTGTTGCGGCTAAATGCTCCGTAAATTGTGATGATCAGGGATTGTGGGCGTTCTGATCTATCTACTAAGTCACGTGCCTCGCCGGTAAAGATGCTAACCATGCGCCGAATGCTAGTGTGGGCTTATAGGAAAGCAAAGGCTATTTCGATAGTAAAAATCAATGAAAGGTCCATTATGAGCTTCGCATTCGTAGAAAAAGTCCGATTGCTTGAATGGATGGAGACTGATGCAGCAGGCCATCAGCACTACACATCTGCTTTTCGTTGGGTAGAAGAGTGTGAATCAGCGCTCTATCGAAAGTTGGGATTGCCGACCACGCTCTTTGGACAGATTCCACGGGTAAAAGTGCAGATGGAATATAAGCGCCGGATCTTCTTCGGCGAGGAAATCACAACTCGACTTGAAGTTGCCCGCGTTGGAAATAGCTCACTTGAACTCGCATTTACTGCGCATGTAGCCGGCGAATTAGCTGCCCACGGCACGTACATCTTGGTTCATTCACCAATCATCAGTGAAGGATCTAAGCCATGGCCAGAGGCATGGAAGAAAGCTTTTCTCGGAGAGTAGCTACTTAATAAGTTTTGAGACCATCAAGCCGCTACCGCCGCCGACTCCACCACCTGGCCAAGTTCCAGAACCACAGATAAAGAGTGATTTAACTGGAGTGCGATGGCGAATCCAGCCAGGAGTTGGGCGAAGGAAGAAGAACTGTGCTGGGTGATGGCTTCCGCCCAATGAATCTCCTTTAATGAGATTTGGGTTGTGCCGTTCTAGATCAGCTGGTGAGAGAACTTTGCGCGACAAGATTATTGACTTCAAACCTGGTGCATATTTCTCCAGATTATCGATTAACTGATCGGCATAACTTTCGGAAACTTCATCCCAGCTCTTGCCCTTGATATCAAGTGGAAGTACGCGCACTTGAATCCAGAGCACATGCTTACCCTCCGGCGCACGTGATGGATCAGAGACTGTTGGTTGACCAATAACTAGCGCCGGTGTTGGCGGCAAAATTCCAGCTGCGGCTTGGGCATATGTAATCGCCATATCATCGAGATAAGGCGCAATATGAATGTAGTTAAATTCTTTCGCCGCTGGATCAATCCAGTTAGGTAGAGAGTCGAGAGCTAGGTGAATCATCATCGTTCCCAAGCCGGGGCGGAAATTGTGAAGTTCTTGGGTTTCGGTGGTTTCGCGTAGCAGCGCTGGAAGCAGTGCCGGATTGACGTTTGCAATTACATTTTTCGCCAGCAAC
>CAIUHB010000024.1 GCA_903898855.1 uncultured Actinomycetes bacterium
GTTAATACCTAATGCAATACCTACGACCCTAATTATTGATGCCCAGGGCCGAGTAGCTGCGCGCATTAGCGGGGCCACATCAGTTGCCTTATTAAAGGATTTACTGACTCGCGTTTCAGGCAAGGCGATTAATGCATAACTTCTTCGCCCATCAGGTACTTGATGGAAATTTAATCTTGGCAATGTTGGTTGCACTCATTGCCGGTCTTATCTCTTTCTTCTCGCCATGTGTCCTTCCACTCGTTCCTGGTTATCTTGGTTATGCCGCTGGCATGACTGAGGTGCGCAGCAAGGGTCGAACCGCACTTGGCTCAGCGCTCTTTGTTCTTGGATTTTCACTTCTCTTTATCTCTTACGGTGCGCTCTTTGGGACTCTTGGCTCCACCATCAGTACCCACAGCCGTGGAATCTCGATCGTCCTAGGTTTAATCACAATTCTTATGGGTACGGTATTTCTCTTCAATCAGAAGTTCTATCGCTCATTTAAACCACAATGGAAAATTAAGGCGGGATTATTCGGCGCACCCGTTCTTGGCTTTCTCTTTGGAATCGGTTGGACTCCATGCATTGGCCCAACTCTCGGAGCAGTACAGGCGCTCTCAGTAGAAAGCTCAAGTGCTTTTCGCGGGGCAGTCCTTAGTTTTGTCTACTGCATTGGTCTTGGTGTGCCATTTATTCTGGTCGGAATATTCTTTGATCAATCTACGAAGTTGCGACGCTTTCTCTCCAAGAATGGCAACCACCTCACTCGTTTTGGTGGAGTTTTCTTGATTCTCATCGGAGTTCTTCAAGTTTCCGGACTTTGGTTACATGTTGTAAATTCCATCCGCGCATTTATCTCTGGCTTTGCCCCGGTGGTCTAAATGGAAAAAGCACCCGAACTAGAACTCACTGGCTCACTTCGATGGATGTGGCGCCAGCTCACCAGCATGCGCACAGCGCTTATTCTCTTGATGCTGCTCGGCGTTGCATCTATCCCTGGCTCACTCTTCCCACAACGATCCCAAAATCCAATGAAAGTTCAGGCGCTCTTTGCCTCCGACCCTGGGCTGGCAAAGTGGATGGATCGGATTCGCCTCTTTGATGTCTATAGCTCTCCTTGGTTTAGCGCGATTTATCTACTTCTATTTATTTCGCTCATTGGTTGTGTACTTCCGAGAACGATTGATCACCTAAAAGCGGTCGGAGCTAAGCCTCCGCTTACCCCAAAGTATCTGAACAAAATGAGTGGTTATACGCGAGTCAGCGCAGATAGCAGTAAGGCGCTTGACCACGCTGAGAAGTGGTTAAAGAAGAACCACTTCCGCATTAGGCGTGATGCCAACTCGATCTCAGCGGAGAAGGGCTACCTACGCGAGAGCGGAAATTTACTCTTTCACCTCTCACTTATTTTAATTCTTGTGGCCGTTGCTATGGGTTCACTTCTTGGTATGAAGGGGGAGGCAATCGTTAATCTCAATGAGCGATTTATTAACGCGCCCACCTCATATGACAACTTAACTTTTGGAAAGTATCAAAAAGAAGGCTCCTTAATTCCCTTTGCTCTAACTCCTACAAATTTCCAAGCTAAATATGATTTAACTACTTCAGCTCCGCAGGATTACACCCTGACTGCCAGCGTTGCTAATCCAGTTGGCAGTAAACCTGTAATTCGTATTATTAAAGTGAATAAGCCACTTACATTTAAGAGCACCAAGATTTACTTGCAAGCAAATGGTTATTCACCAATTGTTACCGTTCGCGATAAGAGCGGAAAGATTGCATTCCAAGGTCCAGTTATATTCTTGCCACAAGATGCGAACCTGACATCAACCGGCGCAATTAAGCTTCCAGATATGAACCCGCAGATTGGTTTTATTGGTTCTTTCGTTCCAACATATAGCCGGAGCTCAACACGTGGCGCTTTCTCGGCCTATCCAAATGTCTTAGATCCACGTCTTCTACTCTCTGCCTGGAAAGGCAATCTCGGCCTTGATAGTGGAGCACCGCAATCGGTCTATCGCCTTGATACCTCCAAGATGAGAAAAATCGGACTCAAGCAGTTGGCGCTTGGCGAGAGCTTTAACTTTGGTGAGGGTTCCATCACATTTGATGGTTGGAAGCCTTGGGTAAATCTGCAAATTGTGGATGACCCGGGCAAGATGTACGCATTGCTTGGCGCCGTACTAGCAATCCTTGGATTACTTGCCTCGCTCTTTACTCGCCAA
The DNA here is from genome assembly GCA_903898855.1 of uncultured Actinomycetes bacterium. Next base: position 2,208 of record CAIUHB010000024.1, read on the forward strand.
CGACGGATTTGGGTAAAGATTGAAGATGGCGTTGAAGTAGCAGGTCTAGCAAAGAACGGTCTGCTCGGACTTGACGATGAGATTTCTGCGCTTGTCGCAGAACTAGAGAAAGAGAGAACTTGATGAGTTCGACTAACTACGCGTATCTCTCAAACTATTTGGTCTATTCATCGATGGTTGTTTTCACTATCGCCTTCTTTGCTCACGCCATTGAAGTTGCTTTCTCGGTTCGCAATATTGAAGAGAAGACAAAGTTTGACTTCGCTCGCACCGATCGAAGCGGTCGCATTGGAACCGCGATGATGGTTCTTGGAACGCTCTTACTCTTTGCCGGTGTAATCATCCGCGGCGTTTCAGCCCACCGTGTTCCTTGGGGAAATATGTACGAGTTCTCCATAACCGGAGCTCTCGCATTTTCTGCTGCCTACCTCTTTGGACTTTGGAAATTTAAGATTCGCTGGCTTGGCCTGCCTGTAGTAATTGCCGTGCTTCTTACTTTAGGAACAGCAATCACCGTTCTTTATCGTCCAAGTGCGCCACTTGTTCCGGCACTTAAATCGACCTGGCTCGCGATTCACGTTTCAGCTGCAATCATCTCTGGCGGCGTCTTCTTGCTCGCTAACTGCGTCGCTGCTACTTATTTATATCTAGATTCAATGGAGCGCAAAGGTCCCCGTAAGGCTTGGGCAGAACGCCTGCCATCACTAGAAGTACTCGATCAACTTTCATATCGACTAGTCGCATTTGTATTTCCACTCTGGACCTTCGCCGTTATCGCCGGAGCAATTTGGGCTGAATCTGCATGGGGCCACTACTGGAGTTGGGATCCTAAAGAGACTTGGGCATTTATTACTTGGGTCGCTTACGCGGCATACCTACATGCTCGAGTTACTGCTGGATGGCGCGGTCGCAGAGCGGCTTGGCTCTGCCTCTTTGCCGGATCAACATTTCTCTTTAACTACGTCTATGTAAATATTTGGGGAACTGGTCGCCACACGTACTCTGGTTTATAGAAACTAGAGGTTACGTAAGAAATCCGGGTCATCATCCGGAGCGATTGGTCGCTTTGGACCACGATTAGTTCCAGAGCTTGGCTTCTTGGGGCGTCCCAAAAAGATGTAAAGCAAAGAGCCGATGGTTTCAAAGAGAATGATGAGCAATAACCAAGCCCACTTAGGAAGCCTGCGCACATCTTCCTGTGGCGTCCGCGCGCAATCAAAGAGCGTATAAAGATTAAAACCAAGCAGCAGGACTAACGGAAGAAAGCGCATGTATTTAGTTTAGAGGATAAATGCAACGCTGAGAGTTAGAGCAAAGAGCATCTGTAAGCGTCCAGTCTTGCCAAGGAGCGGAATTAAATCTCTGCCAGCTGCACCTTTGAGCACTTGGCGTGAGATGCCGAAGCTAACCGGTATTAAGAGCAGCGTGATAAGTGCCCACGGCGCAAAGGGCGCTGCGATAAGGCAGCTTGCATGTGCCAGGAGTAATAACTGTGTGAAGAGTACGCGGGCTTTCATATCACCGAGACGAACGGCCAAAGTCTTCTTGCCAACTAGTTCATCTTTAGGGCGATCGCGAAGATTATTAATTGAGAGAATGGCGCAAGATAAAGCTCCCATAGGTAGCGAAATCAGAAATGATCTGGCGCTCAACTCTTTACTTTGGGCAAAGTAAGAACCCATAGTTGCAACAACACCAAAGAAGATAAAGACTGAAAGCTCACCGAACCCCATATAGCCGTAAGGCTTTGAAGTTCCGGTGTAGCCCCAGGCGGCGATGATTGCGAAAAATCCAACGAGACAGAGCCAGTAACTTGTGCGCGATGCAAGTGCGAGCCCTGCAATTGCGGCTAAACCAAAGGTAAGAAAAGCGGCCCGCTTTACTGAAGCTGCAGAGGCCGAACCAGATGCAACTAAACGCATTGGGCCGACGCGAACTTCATCGGTGCCTCGTACACCGTCGGAATAATCATTTGCGTAGTTGACTGCAATTTGAAGGAGCAGACTTACTGAAAGAGCAAGTACTGCATTAAGCCAGTTGAAAGGTAAGTGTGTCCGTCTAAATAGGGCGGTACCAACTACGACTGGGGCTATTGCGGCTGGCAAGGTACGAGGCCTGGCGCCGAGAATCCATTTCTTCACTTGCTCATTATTCTCTATGTAGGAAGGCTTCGCGCGCAGCGATGCGATCAGGTTTACCAATTCCTTGTAAAGGAAGTGGATTTAGCTCAAAGAATTCCTTAGGAACTGCATGACCACCGAATTTACTTCGAATTTTTTCCCGAATGAGTTCAATATTCGGGGTGAGATCCGAGGCAAGTATGAGCTTTGCACCCCATTCCAAATCTGGAACGCCAAATGCAATAAATCGAATCCCTTCAAACTCTGAATGAAGAAAGTTCTCAATATGGCTGAGCGAAATCTTTTCACCGCCGGAGATGATTTGATCATCGCTTCGACCAATAATAAAAAGTTTGCCATCGCGCATTTCGCCTAAATCGGGAGTGATGAACCAGCCATCAGATAGCGAGCTATCCCAGAGAGCCTGATTATTGAGATAAGTGCTTGCCATCATGGTGCCACGAAGTAATACGCGGCCATCTTCGCGAATCTTTACCTCCGCACCATCGATAGCCTGGTGGTTGTAGATACATCCACCTGACATCTCGGACATGCCATATGTGGTGACGATATTTAGCCCCGCAGCTAGCGCCTCTTGCTCCAACAATGGTGAGGTTGCTCCGCCGCCTACGAGTATTGCTTTGCAATTCTTTAGGTGGGAAAGCAGCGCGCCATCGCCATGAAGTGCGCGGTGAAGTTGAGTCGGAACTATCGCGGTGTATTCAACATCGATGTATTCATCGGTATTGCGCAGATCTATTACTGGTGTACCAAGGCCCATCGCACGAAGAAGGACATTTATTCCTGCAATGTGATTGACCGGAAGAAGAAGTGACCATCGCTCTCCAGGTTTAGCACCGAGAAAATCATGGCAAGAGCGAGCAGATGCGAGCAGTGCGCCAGCGGTTAGTGCGACAGCTTTCGGCGTGCCTGATGATCCACTCGTTGGAATAACAAGCGCAATCTCGGTTGGCACCGAATTAGTTCCGGCTTCGGCGCAGGAGAGTGCCGGGCCGCTGCCATTGATAGCGCGCAGCAAAGCCTCTGAAAGTTGTGCCATATCCCACTCGGGGCTGATGGAGAGTAGCTCGCGCGGATGATTTTGCTTCATGACCCCCGTAGGCTATCCATATCTTTTAGAACTTTCAGTACCGACATATAGGAGCAGATGTGAGCAAGCCATTTAAGCGCGAACCCGGTGATCGCACCATCCCTGCATGGACAATTGGCGAAGGCGGAGAGAAATTCTCTGACATCATTTATCAGGTCGCTGATGGAATGGCGAAAATTACGATCAATCGTCCGGAAGTGCGCAACGCCTTTCGTCCGCAGACTCTCTTCGAATTACAAGAGGCATTTAACCTTGCCCGCGATAACGATTCGGTCGGCGTAATTATTTTCACTGGCGCCGGCAGCGAAGCATTTTGTTCGGGTGGCGATGTAAATGTCCGCGGTGATGATGGATATATCGGCGATGACAAATTAGCTAAAAAGGGTATTGGTCGACTCAATGTGCTCGATCTGCAAATTCAAATTCGTCGATTGCCAAAGCCAGTTGTGGCAATGGTTGCCGGTTGGGCAGTTGGTGGCGGACACGTTCTCCACGTGGTTTGTGACATCACTGTTGCCGCTGACAATGCCAAGTTCGGACAGACTGGACCGATGGTCGGATCTTTCGATGGTGGCTATGGTGCCGGATTGCTCGCAGCACATATCGGCCAGAAAAAGGCTCGTGAAATTTGGTTCCTCTGCCGCCAATACGATGCAGCAGAAGCGCTCGATATGGGCTTGGTAAATACCGTAGTTCCAGTTGCAGATCTCGAAGCAGAGACTGTGAGCTGGTGTCGGGAGATGCTTCGTCACTCACCAATGGCGCTTCGTCTGTTGAAGGCGGGACTCAACGCTGCTGATGATGGACTTGCTGGAGTGCAACAACTTGCTGGCGATGCAACTCTACTTTTCTATATGACCGAAGAAGGTCAAGAGGGTCGCAATGCTTATCAAGAGAAGCGCAATCCTGATTTCAGTAAGTTCCCCAAGCGTCCATAATCACAAATGGATTTCTTAGATCACGCTGTCGTTGCCATACCGACAAAGACAGATTTTCGCGGAATTAACGTTCGCGAAGTTTTTCTCTTTCGTGGTCCAGAAGGATGGAGCGAGTTCGCACCCTTCATTGAATATGGAGATAAAGAATCAGCAACCTGGTTGCAGGCTGCTATTGAAGGCGCCTATAAACCTTGGCCCACACTTGTGCGCAGCAACATTGCAATAAACGCCACCTTGCCACGGATTGCACCGGAAGAAGTAGCAACCTTTATGCAGAACTATCCCGGGTGTTCAACGGTGAAGATGAAAGTCAATAACTTTCAAGACGATGCTGATCGATTAGAGGCGCTGCTGGATTTCAATCCAGATGCGAAAGTTCGACTCGATGTAAATGGCGGCTGGAGCTTGGCTGAGGCAAGAACGCATATTCACGACTACTTCATGCGATTTGGAAACGTCTTTGAATATATCGAACAGCCATGTAATGAAATCGATGAGATTGCCGAATTGAAAAGAGAAATTCCCATCAAAATTGCACTCGATGAATCGATTCGCAAATTTATTGGTTCAAGCCACGAACATATCTCTGAGGTGGCAGATGTAGCGATTATGAAGTGGGCGCCATCAGGTGGAATTGAAAGTGCTCGAAAAATAATTCAGCAAATAGGTTTGCCCACGGTTATCTCTAGCGCCCTTGATACGGGTATCGGTATCGGACATGGATTGGCGCTAGCCGCCAGCCTTAATCAACTCGACTATGCCTGCGGACTGGGAACAACAGCTTTATTTGTTGAAGATATTGCAAGCCCAACTCCCAAGCCAACCAATGGAATAAGTGAAGTTCGCCGCTATGAACCAAACCCAGAACTATTGGAAAAATATGCGGCTTCGCCAGAACGTACGGAATGGTGGGAGAATAGGGTTTCTAGAATTTGGGATAACGAATTAAGCGATCAAGTGAAGGGATGGGTGAAATGACCTCTGCTACTGATTTAGCCCGTTCCACACTCCGCGCACTTATCGAATCAGGTGTGGATACTTTTGTGCTCTCACCTGGATCTCGAAATGCTCCGCTCTCTATTGCACTTAACGAGGCAGCAAATAAGGGCCTGATTGATCTTCATGTAAAGATTGATGAACGAGGTGCTGGATTTTTCGCACTTGGCGCAGCCAAAGCGAGTGGAAACTATGTTGCAGTTGTCTGCACGAGCGGAACAGCGGCAGCTAACTACCACCCGGCGCTACTAGAGGCTTATCACGCACACAATGACTTATTAGTTATTACCGCAGATCGGCCGGCCAGGCTTCGAAAGACCGGCGCCAATCAAACGACCGATCAAGTCCATATCTTTGGTGAAATCCCAAGTCATGATCACGCAGAATCCTTTGATGTTGCTGCTTTGCTTACCGGAGGGCCAGTACATATCAATCTGCAATTTGATGAGCCACTGCTGCCAAGTGACAACCACGATTGGCTAGCGGGGCTAAAGGTAAGCAGCCGGCCAAATAAAATTAAAGCGAAATCGAAGCTAGAAATTTCTAGCAAATCCGTAATTGTTATCGGACACGATCGCGGAACCTTCACCGTGGAAGAGATTAATTCGGCTATTGCTGAATTAGATATCCCAGTCATTGCCGAAGACCCGATCTCATTTCCATATGCCATTGGCCATGCCTCAGTTTTTCTCGCTGATTTGGAGATACGAGAGGCGCTCAAGGCTGATGAAGTCGTTGTGATTGGGCGAACCACGCTCTCTCGCAGCATTAATGCTTATATCGGGCAGACGGCTCAAACAATTGTGATTGATCCACGTTTGCAGGAGATCGACTCTGAGCGAAGTGCGACTCAGAAATTTTTAGAACTTCCTGACTTTAGCGGTGCGAGCTCAGCTGAATTTTTAAGCAAGTGGCAGGGTGCTTATGCTGCCGCAGCGCAGGTAATCGAAGGCGATGTTCACTGGTCAGAGCGGGTTGCAATTAGAACCATCTGCGAATCACTACCGCGCCAATCAGCGCTCTTCGTTGGCTCTTCTCGCCCAATCCGAGATGTCGAAGGCTTTGCCGCTCCTCGCAGCGGGTTAAGTGTTTTTGCCAATCGCGGCCTGGCCGGAATCGATGGCAATATCTCCACCCTCTTTGGAATCAGTGAGCACTTCGAGCAGAGCTACGCAATCCTGGGCGATATCACCTTTCAACACGATTTAAGCGCACTTATATCTCTGCCTACTAATTCAACGACCATCTTTGTGATTGATAACAATGGTGGTGGAATCTTCTCCACTCTTCCGCAAGCTGGGGTCGATGGCTTTGAGCGAATCTTTGGAACGCCACAAAACACTAATCTAGAAAAACTAGTTGCCGGATTTGGAATTAAAGTCAGCAAAGTAAAGAGCGTTAGCGATCTAGAGCGTGCCATCGTTCATTCAGCGCGCGGCTTACAAGTAGTTATCGTCGAGGTGCCGAGCCGAGAGGTAATGGCGCAAAGTATTAAAGAGATTTATCAGAGCGTTTCGAGTGCGGTGCGCATCGGCGACATCTTCGCCTGACTTTCGGCAAGTTCGTCATCTGGTTGTGAGCCAGCAACAATTCCGCATCCAGCAAATGTTCTAACAGATAATAAATCTGGTGCCACTAATCCACAGCGCAGGGCAATTCCGATTTCGCCATCTCCGCGAGCATCAATCCATCCCACCGGACCGGCGTAGCGATCTCGATTCATTCCTTCAATCTCATCAATCAATCTTTTGGCGGTTGGAGTTGGGGTTCCACAGACGGCTGCTGAGGGATGAAGTGAACTAATTACCGTAAAAATATCTACCGGAATTGCTGATTCATTGATGACACCGGTGACATCTGTAGCAAGGTGCATCACGTTGGCAAGGTGTAGTACAAATGGTGAATCTGGAACGTTGGTAGAAGAACAATAAGGCGCAAGTGCGTCGGCCACAGATCGAACTGCATATTCATGTTCTTCGAGATCTTTAGAGGACTTTGCAAGCGATGCCGCTAGCGCCAAATCTTGGCTCTCACTACCGGTCATTCGAATGGTGCCAGCTAATACGCGTGAAGTTACTAGTGATTTGCTGAGTCGAACTAATAGTTCAGGAGTAGCACCGACCAAGCCTTGAACTTGATAAACCCATGTAGATGGATATTTCGCTTCAAGATTTTTAATCAAAGCCCGAATGGAAATTGGTTTTGACGATGTAGCAACTAGATCGCGCGCAAGTACGACTTTATCTAGTTCACCGCTCTTGATGCGCGCAACTGCGCCAGCAACTCGATCTTTCCAATCGCTATCCGGAAGTGAGCCTTGGCTCCAGGCAATTTTTGGATGAATTGTTTCGGCGGCAGATGTATCAAGGGTTGGTTGCGCCGAATCACCAATCCAGGTGATCCAAGATTTACTGGATTTTTGCCCAACAATTACTTCTGGAATTACCAGGTGAGATTCTTCATTTTCATCAAATGCAAAGGAGGTAAAAAGAATTGGCCCAGTGCCACTTCCATGTACATTGTTTTGAATTTCAAATGCGCCGAGTTGTTCCCGCCACCATTCTCGCGCTTGGCTAAATCGCTTAGGCCCTTTGACGGTCGTGGATTTCCAAATTCCAAAACCAACCAAGCCGTCGCCACCACGAATCCAAGAAGTTGAGAATTCTTTCTTTACATCAACAGAGCTCAGCGCTGGATGGTCACCGAGAAGTTCGGTGGTGATTTTTGTTGCCATAAAAATATCTGCGAGCGTGATTAACGCTTAGCGACAAACCGCCAAACTGTTGGGAGAGCGGTACTTGCAATTGCAATCTTAAGAATTTCACCAATGATGAATGGTTGAAGTCCTTTTGAAAATGCCCATGACCAAGATTGTCCGGTGCTGTGTTGAAGCCAGATGAGACCGAATGAAAAAATAATTGTTGTGCCAATGAGCATGGTTGGAATAACAGTTGCGATCTTCTGATCCCATTTACGTCCAGCGAGCGCACCGGTGACAAGTGCAGCCACAAGCATTCCGACTAGGTAGCCACCAGTTGGGCTGGAGAGATGAGAGAAGCCTTCGGTATGGCCAGCAAAGATTGGCGCGCCAGCAAAACCGGCGAGGAGATAAAGGGCAAAGGTGCTAAATCCGAGGCTGGCGCCATAGGCAGTTCCGAGTAGGAGCGCGCCCAAGGTTTGGCCAGTGAGTGGAACTGGTGATCCCGGGATGGGCAGCGAGATTTGGGCCATGGCAGCAAGGAAGAGGGTGCCGCCGAGTAGAAGGCCAGTAGTGCTGACAGCGCTGCGTTGAGGCAGAACCGCGCTCCGAAGGGTGGCTACTTGTGACATTTCAAATCCCATCTCTAACTTGTGGTCGAAGCCTACTCCCGAGAGAATGTACGAGTGAGTAGAGCTGGATTGAACAAAGAGCCCGAAGATGTCTCCAAGATGTTCGACGGGGTGGCAAAGCGATATGACTTTCTCAATGACCTGCTCTCACTCGGACGGACCAAGGCTTGGCGCAAAGTTGCCACCACCATCATCGCCCCAAAGCCCGGCATGGAGATCCTGGATCTAGCTGCCGGAACTGGTTCATCTAGCCGCCCCTTGGCAGATGCTGGTGCCAGCGTAATTCCGCTGGATTTCTCACCGGGAATGCTCGAGGCTGGCCGCAAGCGCCACCCCGACCTCCCCTTCACTTTGGGCGATGCCCTCAATCTGCCCTTCGAGGCCAACCGTTTTGATGTGACGACCATCTCATTTGGGCTGCGAAATACCTCAAATACCAAGGCGGCGCTCGCCGAAGCCTTGCGGGTGACTAAGCCCGGCGGGCGAATGGTGGTCGTTGAATTCTCCCAACCCACAAATTTCATCTTTCGCACCATATATATGCGCTACTTGATGCGGGCTTTGCCGGTTATTGCCCGAAAAATCTCATCAAATCCCGATGCATATGTCTATTTAGCTGAGTCGATCATGGCTTGGCCGAATCAAGAAGGGTTAGCTGCACTGATGCGCGAGGTCGGTTGGCAGCAAGTGGCCTGGCAGAACGCCACCTTTGGAATTGTGGCAATTCATATTGGTTATAAGGCTCACACTCCTAACTAGTGGCAGCCCCTACTGGCAAGTTTCGCCAGCGCACGCTTAACCCGTAGACTTCCCAATCGTGAACCCATACGTACCAATATTGGTCATTGGCGCAATTGGCTTTGGATTCGGCGCTTTTTCGGTCGTCACAGCGGCGATTACCGGCCCCAAGCGATACAACCGCGCAAAGCTCGACGCTTATGAGTGCGGAATTGAGCCTTCACCACAAGCAGCTGGCGGCGGACGTTTTCCGGTCAAGTACTTCTTAACTGCGATGCTCTTCATCGTCTTTGATATTGAAATTGTCTTCCTTTATCCATGGGCAGTCTCCTTCGATCAACTCGGCCTCTTTGGTTTGGTTGAAATGGCAATCTTTATTGCAACTGTCTTCGTCGCTTACGCATACGTCTGGCGACGTGGCGGATTGGAATGGGATTAAGAACTATGGGTCTAGAGGAAAAGTTACCTAGTGGTTTTGCACTTACTACAGTTGAAGGTCTTGCCGGGTACATGCGCAAGAACTCATTGTGGCCAGCAACTTTCGGTTTGGCATGTTGCGCAATCGAGATGATGGCAGCTGGTGCTGGACGTTATGACTTGGCACGTTTTGGAATGGAAGTTTTCCGCGCATCCCCACGTCAAGCAGATCTCATGATTGTTGCCGGTCGCGTATCCAACAAAATGGCGCCAGTACTTCGTCAGATTTACGATCAAATGGCAGCACCTAAGTGGGTAATTGCGATGGGTGCATGTGCATCCTCCGGTGGAATGTTTAACAACTACGCAATTGTTCAAGGCGTGGATCACGTTGTTCCCGTTGATATTTACCTACCTGGTTGCCCACCTCGTCCAGAGATGTTGATGGATGCAATTTTGAAACTTCATGAGCAGATCGGAAACGAGAAGCTCGGCGTTAATCGCGAGAAGGTTATTCGCGAAGTAGAAGCTGCTGCGCTCGCTGCCAAGCCAACCCACCAACTCGGGGGATTACTTGCATGAGTGAAGAAAAAGGCATGTTCGGTGTGCACGGAAGTGGCGATACATCAGGCTTTGGTGGCCTAGTTCGTTCAGCTGCAAGCATTGGTTCAACCGAGCGCCCATACGGTGGATATTTTGATCAAGTCGCAGATGACCTAGAGCGCGCTTATCCAGAATTTAACGATGCGATTGAACGCGTTGTTGTCGATCGCGGCGAACTCACACTTCACATCAAGCGCGAACGACTCTTCGATGTAGCGATGAAGCTTCGCGACACCGAATCACTTCGCTTTGAAGTTTGTCTAGGAGTCAACGGCGTTCACTATCCAAGTGATGCCGGCCGCGAGTTGCATGCGGTCTATCCGCTTCTCTCCATGACTCATAATCGTCGAATTCGTTTAGAAGTTTCAGCTCCAGATTCAGATCCGCATATTCCTTCACTCGTTGAAGTCTGGGCCGGTAACAATTGGCACGAGCGCGAAACTTTCGACATGTTTGGAATTATTTTTGATGGACACCCAGGCCTTACTCGCATCTTGATGCCGGATGACTGGCCCGGACATCCACAACGTAAGGATTACCCACTCGGTGGAATTGCGATCGAGTACAAGGGCGCAACAGTTCCCGCACCATCAGAACGGAGGTCATACAACTAATGAGCACCGAAGATATGTATGCATCCTCTCGCGAAACGACTGAAGGTCGCGTCTACTCTGTCACCGGTGGCGATTGGGATTCACTCGTAACTGAAATTGGTCAGACAAAAGAAGAGCGCGTAGTTGTAAACATGGGTCCACAACACCCATCAACTCACGGCGTACTTCGCTTAGTCCTAGAACTTGAGGGCGAGACGATTACCGAAGCTCGCGCAGGTATCGGCTACCTTCACACTGGTATCGAGAAGAACACGGAATATCGCACGTGGACCCAAGGCGTCACATTCGTGACTCGCATGGATTACCTCGCACCACTTTTCAATGAAGCGGCATATTGCCTCGGCGTAGAAAAGCTTTTGGGAATCACTAACGACATTCCAGAGCGCGCCAGCGTTATCCGCGTGATGATGATGGAGTTCAACCGAATCTCTTCACACATGGTCGCACTAGGTACCGGCGCACTTGAACTTGGCGCGCTTTCGCCAATGATCTTTGCCTTCCGCGAACGCGAGATGGTTTTGGATATCTTTGAAATGGTCTCCGGTCTGCGCATGAATATGGCCTATATCCGCCCTGGTGGAGTAGCTCAAGATTTGCCTGCTGGCGCCATAACTAAGATCCGCGAAACAGTAAAAACACTTCGCAAGAATTTCAAAGATAACGAGAAGTTGCTGGTTGGAAATACCATTTGGATGAAGCGCACCAAGGACATCGGCTATCTAGATCTTGCTGGTTGCATCACCCTCGGCGTTACCGGACCAGTACTTCGCTCAACGGGAATGCCATGGGATTTGCGCAAGACCCAGCCTTACTCTGGTTACGAGAATTACGACTTTGATGTCATCACAACAGATACCTGCGATGTTTATGGCCGATTCCTGATTCGTATGCAGGAACTTGAGCAATCACTTCGCATCATCGAACAAGCATGTGACAAGCTCGATCAACTTGAGGGCGCACCAGTAATGGTTGCCGACAAGAAGATTGCTTGGCCGGCGCAACTTTCAGTTGGTGGAGATGGAATGGGTAACTCGCTCAACCATATTCGCGAAATCATGGGCGAATCCATGGAAGCGCTCATTCACCACTTCAAGCTCGTGACTGAAGGTTTCCGAGTTCCAGCTGGTCAGGTTTATTCTGCAGTGGAATCTCCACGCGGTGAGACTGGCGTGCACTTGGTCTCTGATGGAGGAACACATCCTTATCGCATGCACTTCCGCGAACCATCCTTTAACAACTTACAAAGTACTGCAGCAATGGCAGAAGGCGGCATGATCGCTGATGTCATCGGAGCGGTTGCTTCAATTGATCCTGTGATGGGTGGTGTTGATCGCTAATGGCGTTTACTTCCGAACAAGAAGCAATCATGGATTCGATTATCGCGCGCTATCCACGCAAGCGTTCTGCAATTATGCCTCTGCTTCACTACGTGCAATCCATCAGCGGTTATGTCACTCCTGAAGGAATTGAGAAAATCTCGGAGAAGATTGAAGTTGCAACCGCTGAAGTAACAGCCGTCTCAACCTTCTATACCCAATACAAATCTGAGCCAGTTGGCGAGTATCACGTTGGCGTCTGTATTAATACATTGTGCGCAGTAATGGGCGGCGATGCGATTTACGATTCAGTCTCTGAGCACCTCGGTATTGGAAATAACGAAACCACCAAAGATGGCAAGGTCTCACTCGAGCGCATCGAATGTAATGCTGCTTGCGACTATGCGCCGGTTGTTATGGTCAACTGGGAATTCTTCGATAACCAAACTCCATCAACAGTGCGCGATTTAGTAGATGCAGCGCGCGCCGGAAATCCACCTGCGCCCACTCGTGGACCAAAATCTCTTCGCACCTGGAAGCAGAACTCAGAAGTATTAGCGGGACTTTCTGATGGTCTTGCTGGCGAAGGTGTTTCAGCAGGAGAGCCTTCCAAACTTGGACTTAAAATTTCACAAGAAGGTGGCGCTAAATGAGCAAAGTAACGCCAGTACTTTCCGCGAATTGGGATCAAGCAGATTCCTTTACGCTCGAAGGTTATAAGCGCAGTGGTGGATATAAGGCTATTAAAACCGCACTCGATAAGAGCGCGGATGAAGTTATCCAACTTGTAAAAGATTCCGGACTTCGTGGTCGTGGTGGCGCTGGCTTCCCGACTGGAATGAAGTGGGGATTTATTCCGCAGGGAGATAACAAAGAGCATTACCTCGTTGTTAACGCCGATGAATCAGAGCCAGGCACTTGTAAAGATATGCCACTGCTCATGGCGAACCCACACGTACTTGTTGAAGGCATCATCATCGCTTCATATGCGATTCGCGCTAACCATGCTTTTATTTATATTCGCGGTGAAGTCGCGCATGTAATTCGACGTGTGCAACAAGCAATTGCCGATGCATACAAAGCTGGCTATCTTGGCAAGAATATTTTGGGCAAGGGCTTCGATCTCGAATTAACTCTGCACGTTGGTGCAGGTGCTTATATTTGTGGTGAAGAGACCGCGCTCCTAGATTCACTTGAAGGTTTCCGTGGTCAACCACGTCTTCGCCCACCATTCCCAGCGATTGCTGGTTTGTATGCTCGCCCAACTGTTGTAAATAACGTTGA